>SOKK01000040.1 GCA_004374725.1 Patescibacteria group bacterium
ATTGTAGTAATCCAGACCCCGTACGAGTTTGGGGTTAAGTTCGTAAGGGATTGAGACCTCATCCAAGTATTCAAGGACTGATTGAAAATGGCTGTTACAGTCGTCACAAAGATAGTCAATGATTTGAGGCGCGCCAATTCCTAGTTCAAGACATTCTTCATTTTTGCAATCTAAGAGACGGAGAGGATTTCTGCGCAGGCGGCGTTTGCAGTCCGGGCAGAGTTTCTCTTTTTGAAGAATATAATAGTCAACTAGTTCTTTCTTGTAGTTCTCTCGACATTCCGGGCAACCGATGCTGTTGATTTGGAGGGAGATATTCTTGAGCTTCAGTTTCTTATGAATATTCCAAACAAGGGTAATTAGTTGAGCATCAATAATTGGCTGCTTCTCGCCAAAAATCTCAAAACCAAATTGATAAAACTCGCGGTAGCGCCCTGCTTGAGGTCGATCATAGCGGAAGACGGGACCGAAATAAAAAAGTTTTACAGGTTGGGGAAGGGTATACATCCCATGTTCAAGATAAGCACGGACAACCCCGGCAGTAAATTCGGGACGCAGAGTCAAACTATTTCTGCTTTTATCTAAGAAAGTGTACATTTCTTTTTCAACGATGTCAGTTGCCTCCCCGATGCTTTGTTTGAAGAGGGTCGTACTTTCAAAAATAGGGACATCAATTTTTTCAAAACCCGATTTCAAAGCAGATTTCTCTACGGTTCTATAAAGATACCGCCAGTAAGGTTGCTCATCTGGCAGGATATCTTTGGTTCCTTTGGGAGCTTGGAGGTCCATAAAATAGGTAAAAGGTTAAAGGTAAGAGGTAATAGTTAAGAGATTGAGGTTGGGAGAGATCTTTTGTTTCTGCCCTCTAATCTTTTACCTATTACCTCTTTTTAGTGATTGCTATCTCTTAGAATAGCACAGTTTTGAGATGCTGACAAGGGAGTTTTTGGCTTTGGGAAGGTAAAAATAGATTATTGATTTAATGAAAAATTTATGTTAGTTTTAAGTGCATCAGTCAGAGTTTGTAGGTTAAAATAAAGAATGCGGAGGTAATGCACAATGATTAAAGCGTTTTTAGATGGAGTCAAGGGATTTTTTGATCTCGTCTGGATCGTCGTGTTGGGAACCATCTTCATCGTATTCCTCCGGGAGTATTAAATTTACTAGGATTCTTGAAACTTCGTCCGCCGCAAATAGGCGGATTTTTTTTATTTCTTTTTTAAATCTACTATTTCTAATTGCAACTCTTTTTGTCCATTCCATTCATTAATCCCTAAATTAAAAACTAAATCAACTTGGTCACCAAGATTTAAGTCTTTGAATCTTTCTACTAATCCAAATCCAATTGCGGAGAAATAGCGTTGACCTTTTTGAGTAGTTCCTGCCTTTTCGAGAAATAGCTTCAAATGGTCTCCATTTGCGCCAACAAAGTTAATTTGTCTAACAGTGAGATTTTTGGCAAGTAAGTTCGGTTTGGGATTTGCTTCGCCAAAAGGCGCAAGGGATTCTAGGGTTTTGGCGAGTTCAAAGGTTAATTCAGGAAAGGTTGTTTGGGCCTCAATCGGGGTGATTGGTGTAAGGTCTTTAGGGGTGAGTGATTTTTCAACCAAGCGGGAAATTGTTTTCTGAAATATTTCTAGATTCTCCAGGGGAAGTGAAAATCCTGCGGCCTGGCTATGGCCGCCGAAATGACTTAAAAATTTCTCACACTTGGTAATTGCTTGGATAATGTTGAAGGGAGGAATGCTTCTTGCTGAACCCGTAGCTATTTTGTCTTTCTCTTGAATAACCAAGGTCGGGCGATAGAATTCTTCTTTAATTTTCCCTGCTACTAATCCAACGACTCCTTCGGGCCAGTTTTTGCTACTGGCGAAAATTAACTTGCGTTCTCTAAGAGAAGTTTTAACTAACTGCCTTACTTCATCGGTGATGGAGTTGGTAACTTCCTGACGGTGACGGTTTTTCTCTTCTAAGGTTTGAGCAATTTTGATTGCCTCGGCTTCATTCTCGGTGAGGAGTAATTCCAAGCTATGGTTAGCATGATCCATTCTTCCGGCGGCATTAAGACGGGGGGCAATTCGGAAACCAATTGTATCTGCGGTGATGTCTTTGGGATTGGTTCCGGAGATCTTGAGGATCTTCTTTAACCCCACGCGCCTTGTCCTTTGAAGTACGATTAGTCCATATTTCACTAAAATACGATTCTCATCAATGAGTGGAGCGCAGTCCGCGATTGTCCCGATCGCTACCAAGTCTAAAAGCCAGCGTTCTGCAATTTTTCGCTTTTGAGAATCTGAGATGTGTTTAGAGACAAGCGCTTGGATGAACTTGAAAGCAAGGCCTACTCCGGTTAATTGTTTGAACGGGTAGCTACAATCTTTTTGTTTAGGATTAATAATAGCAAGAGCCTTTGGTAACTCTGCGGGGGGACAGTGATGATCGATAACAATAGTGTCGATCTTTTGTTTGTTAAGCCACTCAATTTCATCTTTGTTACTGACACCACAG
>SOKK01000041.1 GCA_004374725.1 Patescibacteria group bacterium
TCACAATTTACTTCAATTTTTTCAAAACTCCGATCCCCAAATAAAGCTCCTCTTAGCGCAATATCAGGGAAAAGTAATTGCCGCAATTATCGTCTCTTTCTACAACCAAACCGCTACATACCTCCACGGCGCTTCTTCTGGCGAGCACCGCAACATGATGGCACCACACCTCTTGCAATGGGCCGCAATTAAAATTACCAAGCAACTTGGCTATAAATATTATGATTTCTGGGGAATCGCTCCCAGTGATCAACCAAACCACCCTTGGAGTGGAATCTCTAGATTTAAACGTGGCTTCGGCGGGAAAGAAATTAATTACGTTCCAGTAAGAGAGTTTGTTTACAACAAGCCCTGGTACTGGTTAATGAAACTAGGAAGAAAATTTAAGAAATAAAAAGCCGACCATTTCCAAAGGTCGGCTGCTCAGCGAGACCTCTTCAGTTTCCTAAAGATAGAAAGAAATAAACAGAAAAGGGAAATCCCAATCGTACCCATCGCGATAACTAAAGCCGCCGTATCTGATACCCCAATCGATTCCATGAAGTGGTTGAAGGCTCCTTCGATCTCTCTAAAGGGATCGGATTGCTGAGAAAACATCTCCTTACCTCCTTTTAACTATCCTCTTTAAGGTTCTTATGAAACTGATTCCCAAACCACTACTCTTATTTTACCACAAACTAGTAGGCTTGCTAGCAGCTTTTATGTACTGTTTCCCAGGGCGTAAGCTAAAAGTGATTGGGGTGACAGGGACAAACGGCAAAACCACCACTTTAAATTTAATCGCAAAGATTTTAGAAGAACATAATAAAAAAGTGGGGATGATTTCGACTGCAATTATGAAAGTTGGCGAGAAATCCTGGCTGAATGAAGCCAAGATGACTTCTCTTGATCCATTTTCCTTAAATAGATTCCTAAGAAAACTGAAACGTAAAAGAATTCCCTACGCTTTACTGGAAGTTTCTTCACATGCCCTTGAACAAAGCCGTTTTCTTGGTGTTCCCTTTGATGTTGGAATTTTTACCAACCTCACTCCCGAGCATCTTGACTACCACAAAGATCTGGAGGACTATCGCAAGGCAAAAGGGAAACTCTTCCGCAACGTCCAACATTCCAAACAAAAGCCCAACACTCCCAAGGCACTTGTGATCAATAGCAATGATGAAAGCTTTGAGTACTTTAACCACTACCAGGCCGATCAAAAATATATCTATGAAATCATTGATGATGTCAAGGAAGAAGTCGTTAAATACAAACGCGGCAAAAAACCAAAGGTAAAAGAGCAAACAATCAAATTCCCAGAAACCGAGGGAGAGGACCTCTTGGTTGCAAAGGAAATCAAGCTAGAGCCCAACAAAACTACTTTTGAACTAGAAACTAAGGAATTTAGTGGGGCAATTAAAACCCACCTAAGCGGCATATTTAATGTCCAAAATACCCTTGCCGCAATCGACACTGGTCTTTCCCAGAATATTCCCTTGACTACTATCCAGCGAGCACTTATGAAAATAAAAGGAGTACCGGGAAGACTAGAAACAATTAAAAATAAAAAGGGAATCACGGTGATTGTGGACTATGCCCACACTCCTGACGCTCTACGAAGTGTTTATGCCACCATCAAACCCCTAATTAAAAATCGCTTGATTGTGGTTTTGGGTGCTTGTGGTGATCGTGATAAAACCAAACGGCCAAAGTTAGGATCTTTGGCAGCACTTTATGCCGACTTTGTAATCATTGCTGATGAAGATCCCTACTCCGAAGACCCTGCTGCAATTCGTGCGGAGGTAATCAATGGAGTAGTCAAAAGCGGCAAAGAAGAAGCTAAAAATTTCTGGGAAATTGCCGATCGGAAGAAAGCAATCGAGTTCGCCTTGGGAAAGGCCCGCAAAGATGATGTAGTAATGATCACCGGCAAAGGATGTGAGCAACTAATGGTTAAAGGAAAGAAAAAGATTCCCTGGGATGATCGGGAAGTTGCTAGAAAAATTCTAAATAAATGATACAATAAGTTCTAAAAGTCCTTTAACAACAATCACCTACGACTAAGAGAGGAGCGCGAGAGATGAAAGGGATATTAGGGTTAGCACTCTTAGTCCTTGTTTCCACCGTCCCAACAGGAGGAGAGGAAATTACTCTACTTCCTAAGGAATACAAGGTCTCGTCTGTAAAAATCGCCAGTAGTAGCAGCGGGGGTTATCATATTAACCGCGTTTACCGCTACAAGGTCCAAGGACTCTTTATCGAGACCGGTCCTGAAGAAAACGCCGAAGAAATTCTAGAGAGAGTCCAGTCAACCCTCTATATCTACATTGAAATCCGGGACGGAGGAACAACCAAATCCTCTCTCCTCTACGCTTCAAACACTATCGAATTTCAAGGACCTCCTCGCATCTCCGCGTCTATCCAAGAAGAGGAAGTATTCCTCGAAATTGAGATCTTAGGAACACTGAAGGACTTTCTCTGCCAATGGAATACCAAACCACCAGCAGAACGAGAAAAAGTCCTCCTTATCCTCAGGGAAGACACTCAGTAAATGGAGGTTAGTGCCACGTCACTCGACGTGGCTTTTTTCTTTCTAAAATAAAGCGTAGAATAAAAATGATGTTAGAAGAACGTAAAAATTTCATTCCCCTCAATGAGAGCTTTGTCTGCGAAAACTGCAAGCAAAAAGTCCCTAAAGCGAAAGGAACTTTTCGCAATCACTGCCCATTTTGTTTGTATTCTAGGCACGTAGACGAAACGCTTCCTGGCGACCGCAAGAGCACTTGTGGTAGTTTGATGCAACCAATTAAAGTTGAAAAAGATAGCAAACGCGAATGGATGGTAATTCATCAATGTCAAAAGTGTCAAAAAATCAGCCGGAACAGAACAGCGGCTGATGATGATAGAGAAGAACTAGCAAAAATTAATCTTACAATTAGATAAGGGTAATTTTAGAAAGTATTAATTTTTAAACTTCCCTACCTCTTCTTTCTAATCTTGAATAAGAAAAAGCCCCACCGAAGCATAGGCTTGGCGGGGCAGGAAAATCACTAACTAGGGAAGTATTTTTTCGAATACCTCCTTGAAGGAGGAGTTGTCACCGTACGTATGAACGTACGCCGTCTTGCCCTCCTTGTAACTGGTTAGCACGGAAACAACCCAACGCCAGCGCCGAGAATTTCCGTCATGTGCCTCTACACGGCTAATGTAAATCTTAACCGCACTGCCGCCGAGGGCGACCTCGGAGGCAATTTTTTCGGCACAGTCGGGGATCTTTGGCCCTTGATGATCAACCAGCCAATGACCAAATTCTATCCAGCCAGAGGAAATTCCCCCAGCCAGAATTGACACTAACTGGCGGCCACCACTCCCACGGCGACGAACGATAAACGTCTTCTCTGAGTTCGGAGTAAATCTCACCCCAAGCTCGAGAAGTTGCGCCAGGGCTCGAGCCAAGCGGCAACGCCTGCACTGACAGGCGTCAGCGAGTTCCTGTGCCGTAATCCCTATATCCTTGGGAGGTTCAGGAACGTGGCGGAGACATACTGCCTCTCGCCATCCACCATTAGGATGGGAGGATTCCAGCAAAGGAAAATCGAAGTGCTCCTCAAGGCATTCTGCAGTCTCGCCCTCTCTCTTTGCGTCATCCCTGATTTCTAAAAGGGTAGAGTTAGAGATAGGACGAGACGGACCCGTCCATTCTCCCCTGACAAATGCCAGAAGAGTATTATTTTCTACAACACTCTCACCTTTTCTCACCCCAACCACAAACAAAGCAGGGGGTAAATGCCCACGGCAGACCTCTTCTAAACGAGCGGCATCTTCGAGATAAAACCAATAACGAGTCTTCTCTCGACCCCCCTGATGGGGGTAAGACGAAAACAATCCTAGGGATGAGAACTTCATTTCTCTTCCTCCTTTCTCTCTCCAGCCTGACTAGGGCCATCATTGAGAGAATGGGAACTTTGTTGAAACGTCTTGAGTTTTTAGGCAAGCTCTTATAAAATACCTAGAGCTCAACCCAAAAACTCAAGTAAAGTCTAAAGTTCTATTTTTAATGTTCTTCTCACAATACCTTTAACGTACTATCATAGCACATTCTCCACATCTTGTCAAGTTTGCCCCTTGGCTTTAACGCAACTTATCGATTTTGGATATCAAAAAATCAGCCGCAATAGAGTGACGACTGATGATGATCAAGAAAAACTAGTAGAAATAGTTAAGAGTTGATAGTTATTAGTTATTAAACTCACTAACCCTAAACCATTAACTAATTCCTTTTCTTTTCAGCTCCTCAACTTCATCTCTTAACTCTGCGGCCTTCTCAAACTCTAAATTCTTTGCGGCAAGATCCATTTTTGCTTCCAATTCCTTAATTAAACGTTTAACCTCGTCTTTCGGAATATCAGATTTCCCCTCAAATCTATCCAAGCGCTTTTTATAGTCCCGGTCAATCCCTTCAATCTTTTTTTCTCTTAATCCTTCATCTTTAATTTCTTTCTCGATCGAACGTGGCGTAATGCCATGTTTTTTATTGTAAGCAATTTGAATTTTTTTCCTCCGGTTAGTTTCATCGATTGCTTCTTTCATTGCTGCCGTAATCGTATCGGCATACATAATTACTTTTCCATCTATGTGGCGCGCGGCACGACCGATGGTCTGAATTAAGGCCTCCCGCGAACGCAAAAAGCCCGCACTGTCAGCATCTAAAATCGTCACCAAACTTACTTCTGGGAGATCAAGTCCCTCCCGCAAAAGATTGATTCCCACCACGACGTCATAAACTCCCTCTCTCAAATCGTGGAGAATCTCCACTCGCTTCAGAGTTTCTATATCAGAATGGAGATACTGAACTTTAATTTTCAGCTCACTTAAATAATCAGTTAATTCCTCCGCTAAACGTTTTGTTAGAGTAGTCACTAAAATTCTTTGATTTTTTTTAACCCGCTTTTGAATCTCACTCAAGAGATCATCAATTTGGTTCTTGGTTGGTTTAACAACAACTTCAGGATCAATAAGACCAGTTGGTCTCACAACTTGTTCCACAACTTGTTTACTATGTTTTAACTCAAAGGGCCGAGGAGTTGCTGAGGTAAAGATAGTTTGACCAATTTTCTCACGAAACTCCCTAAAATTTAAAGGGCGATTATCCAAAGCAGACGGCAAACGAAATCCATAGTCAATTAAAGTTTGCTTCCGCGCTCGGTCTCCCTCGTGCATCCCCCCAATCTGTGGAACTGTCATGTGCGACTCATCAATAATCAAAAGGAAATCCTTTGGGAAATATTCCAAAAGCACTGCTGGCGGTTCTCCAGGATCCCGACTATCAAAATAACGCGAATAATTTTCAATTCCGGTACAATAGCCAGTTTCCCTGATCATTTCTAGGTCAAACTTAGTTCTTTGGTTTAAACGTTGAGCCTCTAGCAATTTATCTTGTTTTTTAAAGGAACTTACTTGATCCTTAAGATCTTTTTCAATCTCCCTCAAGGCCCTTTTTACTCTTTTGTCCTCAATAACAAAATGTTTTGCAGGATAGACGCTGATTTCATCAAGATCATTTTTCACTTCCCCGGTTAAGTAATCAACTTCTTGAATCGATTCAATTTCTTCACCAAAGAAACTAATCCGAATTACCAACTCGCCATAACTCGGAAAAATTTCTAAAACATCTCCCCGCACTCGATAAGTTCCCCGATGAAAGTCAACATCATTGCGCTGATATTGAACCGCGTTCAAATCTTTCAGAACTTTTTCCAGAGCGTAACTTCTTTTCTTCTTGAGATTCACTTTCAGTTCTTCATAAACCTCTGGTTCTCCTAAACCATAGATGCACGAAACCGAAGCAATGACCAAAACATCTTTGCGAGTCAAAAGGGAATGAGTTGCGGCATTGCGAAGACGATCAATCTCTTCATTAATGGAAGCATCTTTTTCAATGTAGGTGTCGGTACGAGGAACATAAGCTTCAGGTTGATAGTAATCATAATAACTTACGAAATAATGCACGGCGTTATTAGGAAAAAATTCTTTGAATTCCGCATAGAGCTGAGCAGCCAAAGTTTTATTATGAACAATTATAAGCGTTGGTTTTTGAATCTTTTCAATTACATTTGCAATCGTAAAGGTTTTCCCAGAACCTGTCACCCCCAAGAGCGTCTGGTAGTGATCTCCAGATTTTAGCCCTTTTGTAAGCTCTTTTATCGCCCTCGGTTGATCACCCGTTGGTTTATATTTGGAATGAAGTTTAAATTTCATCAAGATCCTTTAAGTCCCATTCTTTTAAGAATTGCTTCAGAAACTCCTCCACAAACCCGTGTCGAGGTTTAGCAATTTTCTTCGCTGTTTTGGTATTCAATCGACCTTTTAGTAATAAAACTTTCTCGTGAAAATGACTGATCGACGTTTCTTTTACTTTTTTAAATTCTTTGAAGTTTTTATTTTTCTCTGGTTTGATTTCAGGGTCGTAAATCGGTCGATTTCTAATTTCTGCCCCAACGGCAAAGACTCTCCCAATTCCAATTGCACCAATTGCATCCAAACGATCCGCATCTTGAACAATTGCTGCTTCAATTGAGTCAACCTGATCATCTTCTCCTTCTCCTTTGAAAGAAACTTGTTTGATAATTCGAATCACTTTCTCTTGGGTGCTTTTATCAACATTAAGTTCATCTAAAAGCTTCTTGGTTCTAGATTTATCTTTTTCATTTTGGTTATCATTAAGTTTCCAATCATCAAGGTCATGAAGCAAGGCCGCAAGTTCAATTAAAAACAAATTTCCTCCCGCCTTGCCGAGCCTTCGGCGAGGCAGACCCTCTTTGCTCTGAAGAAATTTTGCCATTCTCCAAACCCGCTCAAAATGATACCAGTCATGGCCCGTCGGTTCACTTTGGAAATTCTCTTTCAAAAACACCACTATTTTGTCGGTAACTGCTCTTTTATCCATTGACTTCCTCAATAATTCTAAAAAGAATACTATTCCCATTATAGCATCAAAGTTAAAAACGAGAAATACCCTATATAGATAAGAAAAATGGCCAGCTTGACCTCCAACTTTGATCGGTCTATAATAAAGTTGAGGAAATAATTAACTCAAAGGTAAATGTCTCTCCGGCGCCTTTTTGGCTCTAGAACTAGGTCAAAACTCCTTAATCTCTTCCTGAAAAACGCAGGGCGCTCTTTCTATGTCCGCGAACTAACCCGTAAAATCGACGAGGAGATTAACTCCGTTCGCAGAGAGCTTGAAAACCTTGAGGGACTAGGTCTAATTTCTGCTTCCAAAAAGAAGAATCGCAAGTATTACACCGTAGATAAGAGCTTTTACCTCTATCCAGAGCTTGAGAAGTTAATTAACAAAGTGGAAGAGCCGGCAGAAAATAAGATTGTAAATCACATCAAACAACTTAAAACCTTGCGTTTCGTCCTCTTAACTGGCCGTTTCATTGAAGATCCCAAGAGTCCAATTGATGTCTTAATGGTTGGTCAAATCAGTGATAAACATAAGTTAAAAGGGATTTTAAAGCGCTTCGAGCAAGAGTTAGGGCAGGAAGTGAACTATGCTTTAATGGATGTTGCAGAATTTAGCACAAGAAGGTCAGTAAAAGATCGCTTCTTAATGTCTGCCCTCTCTGATGATGCTGTGATTCTCTACGACACCCTGAAATTCAAAAAAAGTCAACCCCCTTCTGCTGAGGGTAAGCCCAAGAAAAAAGACTTAGGAAAGCCTAAAATTTCTTCGTCAAAATCAAAAAAAGAACCAAAATCTGATTCCCAACCCCATGTTTATATTGAGAAACAAATCTAATCACAACTAACACTTATCACTTATTACTTATTACTTGAATCCCCTCTCCCATACCAAAAAACAGGCTCTAAAAAGGCCTGTTTTTATAAACTGCTAGCCTATCTCAAAACCTGAAATCCATCAAACTCTTCCACTTCCCCCAAATCCTCCCTTTCTACAGATTCTACCTCTGCTGGTGGTGGCCCAGCCTCCAGATAGCCTACCAATTTATCCAAATCACCCTCTTCCCCCGTCGCAAAAACCTCCACCGAGCCATCAGCAAGATTTTCGACCGTTCCGGCGATCTCTAGCCTATCAGTGCTGTCTTTAACAAACTGCCGAAAAAAGACTCCTTGGACTTTGCCTTTTAGAGTTATTTTAATGGTTTTTTGCATAATTTTCTCTATAAATGTTCCACGTGGAACATAGAGCAGAAGCATAGAAGAATAAGTTCCACGTGGAACATTTATCTAAGATTTACGTTTTTTCTCAAGAATCCCCGCATATTCCCAGGCAAAATCAAAGATTGAGTTCATAGTCTTGGCGATTTCCGGACTTTCAATAATTACCCCCATCAACCGCTGTTTATTATAAGATATAAAACTCGCCTTATTGCCATAAATGTTAATTTCAATCTCAAAGGGAAATTTTTTCTTAGGAATAAGGCGAGTAGTACGTCTAGAAATCTTGTCTTTTCTCTTAAACATCTTGCCACCAGCGTCATCTGGAGCAATTACCCGAATATCAATCTTCGCTGTCACTCTCTTTGCAATATATTCATTTCCATAGCTACCCAGAACTTCATAGCCCCTAGTCACTCCCGTGAAAGCCTTAATTGGTTTTTTATCAATCAGGTTGTCGTTATTAACCGCCTTGATTCCTTCAAGTCCATCATAAAATCTCACTCGGGGCTTTTTCTTCGTCACTCCCGAGAGCATTTTAAGATCAGGGAGTACCTCTTCTAATGCCTTTTTCCTTTGAGCAATCATTTCCTTAAGTGCTGTGGGCTCTGTCGCAACAAACTTCTTTTTCTTTTTCTTAATCACAACGTAAATAATTTCACGCTTAATCAAATCCTCAAACAAATTATAAA
>SOKK01000106.1 GCA_004374725.1 Patescibacteria group bacterium
AGTCTAGTTCATCCGAAGATAGTGATACTACAAGCGAAAGCACTGAGTCTACAAGTTCGGACCTAGAAGAAAGTGAAGAGACTACTTCAGAAAGTGGAACTGAATAATTTTATATTTAGTACAATAAGGAGAAAAAATGAATAAGAGAGATACATTTGAGGGGGATGCCCCTCCGGTTGAAGAAGGGGAAGAAGAAAAGGGAGTAGATGGCAAAGGGCAAGAATTAACCGAAGAGCCTAAGTTGGAAAAACTAGATCCACATCTTTCCGAGACAGTAGGGGGGATAGAAGAAGGGGTAGAAAGTGGTATAAAAGAATTAAGTGCTGAAATGGCAGAACTTCAACAAAGAGTTGAGAATGGCGATAAAGATGCTGAAAAGGCTTTACTTGCTCTTCAGAATAGAATTAAGGAAGGTCCCCCCAGGCGTCCTCGAGAGAGAGATGATGGAGGTAGCCGTCGTCTGGCTATTAAAAACGCTACAGCACTTGTAATTGCGGCAATGGCAGCAGTTGCCGTTGGGACAGCAGCTAAAGTAGCTCCCGGTTCCCCTCTTGGACGGGTAGGGATTAACATGTTCGGTGATGTTGCGGAGTTATTGGATAAGTTTCAAAAAACCGAGTTCTCTGTTCACAGAAGGATGGATTCGATACGGATTCAGCGAAAGCAATTATACCGTGGTCTTTTATCAAAAAAAGAAGGAAGATATTTATTCGATAACTGCCGAGAATTACGTCTGCAGCTCAAGCGAGAAAGAAGGAGTATCAAAGAACAAGAATATTATGAGGAATTAACTAAGATGGAAGAAGAACTCCAACGTCAATGGGATTTTTAAAGCCAAAATTTGTGCCGTCAATATTTGCCACCACCATTGATACCACAAGCGAAACTGAAACCGAGGAAAGTGAAACTGAGCAGTAATTTTTTCTTGAGAAACAACTTAAGCGTGTTATAATAAAGCAGGGAAAAACCCCTGCTTTTTTAATGCGAATCTCTCCACCTTTGGCGAAGCTAGATGAGCTTAACCCCGCCGGAGGGCGGGGTCTCGTTGAATAAACTCTAGTTATGTATCTCAAGAAACTAGAATTACAAGGATTCAAATCATTTGCCAGAAAAACTACTCTTAATTTTGAAGAGGGTAGTAGAGATGGGCGTCGAATTGCAGCAATTGTGGGGCCGAATGGTACTGGCAAAAGTAACATCGCGGATGCCGTGCGTTGGGTTTTGGGTGAGCAAAGCTTAAAAGCCCTCCGCGGGAAGAAAACTGAAGACATTATCTTTGCTGGCACTGATAAAAAAGCCCGACTGGGAAGGGCGGAGGTTTCGCTATACTTAGATAACTCTGATCAGAGAATGCCGCTTGATTATTCGGAAGTTGTACTTTCGAGACGGGTTTTTCGTGATGGGGAGAGCGAATATCTTATCAATCAAAATCCTGTCCGGCGTTTGGATATTGTGGAGCTTTTAGCAAAAGCGGGTTTTGGTCAGGCAACCTATGCTGTGATTGGACAGGGAATGGTTGATGCAGTGCTTTCTGCAACGCCGGTGGAACGCAAGGTTTTATTTGAAGAAGCAACCGGAGTAAAGAAATACTATCTAAAGCGAGATCGTGCAGCACGGAAATTAGAACATACTCGAGATAATTTGACGAGGATCAAAGATATTGTTACTGAATTGGAACCGCGCTTGAGGATTTTAAAAAGACAAGCGAAACGTGCTCAAGAGCGTGGCAAAGTTGAAGAGGAACTGAGGGAATTTCAGGGACAGTATTATAGTTTTGTCTATGGTGATCTGAATCAGAAGTTGAAAACAGTTTTAGATAAAACTGCAAGACATCAAGCTAACATTGACCAGGAGACAAAAGAACTTGAGAGGTTACAATCTGAAATTAAGGCTTTAGAACAGGCAACTAGGGATGTTCTGGGGGAGGATCAAGAGAAACAGGAGGAGATCACGGCTTTAGAAGAAAAGCGCTTGGATTTTCATCAGAAGTTAGCTGTTTTAGAGGGGAAGATTGAAGCTGAGGAGGAACGAGGTGGAGAGGATCCACAAATTCTTAAAGCCAAGGAAGTTAGTTTTAAAGAGGAGCTTCAGAAAATTGAAATTCAAATTAAAGAACTAGGAAAAGAAGAAGCGGAGTTAAAACAATCTCTCGAGGAAGATGCTAGTCAAAAAGCAGAACTTGATCAACAGCTTGCAATGGAGCGAGGAAAATTGAAGGAGCTGGGTAGTGCTCCACAAAAAGGAGGCCAGTTCCAAGCAGATTACTTGAAGAAGGAAGTAAAGATCATTCTTGGAGAACAGGCAGAAATTTTGAGCAAGATTGATTCGATTCAAGATCTCTCAGAGCTTGAATCTTTAAAACAAATGGCTACTGAGTTACAAAAGCGTTTACGGAAATTAGCTGATTTATTAGAGAAAAATGGTGATACCGAGATTCAAAAGAAACTTTTAAAAATCCAAGGACAAATTAATCAGTTTGTTCAAAGGAAAGAAGAGTTAGATCAGAAGCAAAGTGACTTGAAAATCAGAGTTGCCAAGATTGAACAGAAGTTAGAATTTTTAGTTGACAGCAGAGAGGAGAAACGAAGTAAGCTTGATGAGATTGAATTGCGTCTTGGGAAAGAAGACCAGGAAGAAAAATCAGTGATCACTAATCTCTTAAGACGTAAGAGAGATTATCAAAATCAATTAAAGGAAGTTGAGAACAGATTAAAGGATCTTAAAGATGAATTAAGCTCTCGGAATCGAGAGTATCAAAATAAAAGAGCTGGATTACTGGAGAAAGAAAGATCTTATCAAGTAAAACAGCAAGAAATTGAGAAAGCGCGGATTGAAATGAATCAGGTTGAGGTTGAGAAAGTTCGTTTCGAAACGAAGTTAGAGGATTTAGAGGAAGAGATTAGAAAAGAGGTAGGGGAAGGGTTTGTTGGAGAGTTGAAGGATGGTGGAAAACTGCAACCCAGTTCAAAGCAAGGCTTTGAGTTGTCAGATAAAGTGGAGTTGGAAGAGAAGATTGTAAAGTTAAAGCGTAAGTTAGAATTAAGTGGCGGCATTGATCCCGAGGTGATTAAAGAATATGAGGAATGTCAGGAACGTTATGATTTTTTAACTCGGCAGTCCGAGGATCTTGGGGAAGCTTCCGGTTCTCTTGCAAAAGTAATTCGTAAATTAGATGGCTTAATTAAAAAACAGTTCAATGAATATTTTGAGAAAATATCTGTGGAGTTTGACCATTACTTTAAAAAGTTGTTTGAGGGTGGAAAAGCGAATCTAGTTTTAATTGAAGATGAAGAAACCGAGCAAAGCACTGTAGAAATTAAAGCACATCTTCCAGGGAAAAGATTGAAAACGATTGATTCACTTTCGGGTGGTGAGCGTGCTCTAACATCTGTGGCGCTATTGTTTGCAATTCTGGCAGTCAATCCAAGTCCTTTCTGTGTCTTGGATGAAGTGGATGCAGCTTTGGACGAGGCGAATAGTAAGAAGTTTGGCGAAATTCTAGAATCTCTCGCGGAGCGTACTCAGTTTATCTTAATTACTCACAATCGTGAAACAATGCGCCGTTCCTATCTCTTGTATGGCGTTACAATGGAGGAAGGCGGCGTTTCAAAGCTTTTGAGTATTAAGTTGGAGGAGGGAGAGGAGTTGGTGAAACAGAGGAAGGATCGAAGGAAAGGTACCTAGTGCAAGCGTTTTTTAGGTTTGGTCCAGGTAAAAAAGTCCTTTGCTTACAACATAAAAATTGTCAATTTATCCTCAACTAAAGCCAATAATCGGCTTGGAAGGGGTGTTTTTTTATGTTAAAATAAAGATAGATAACAGGTATTAGATTATAGATATAAAGGGGGTATTTTTAGATATGACACCTAAGAGAAAACAACAACCTAGTTATGAAGCAAAGGACATTCAGGTCTTAGAGGGCCTGGAGCCGGTTAAGAAGCGACCAGGGATGTATATCGGAAGTACTGGAGCCAAGGGGCTTCATCACCTGCTCTGGGAGGTTCTGGATAACGCTATTGATGAAGCAATGGCTGGTTTTTGTGATTTGATTACGATTGAAATCCTTCCGAACCACCAGGTAAGTGTTGAAGATAATGGTCGCGGAATCCCAGTTGATAAACATAAAAAGACTGGGAAGTCGGCTTTAGAGACCGTAATGACAACTCTGCATGCCGGAGGGAAGTTTGATGATACTAGTGGCTATAAGGTTTCTGGAGGACTTCACGGAGTTGGAGTTTCAGTTGTAAATGCTTTATCAACTTGGATCCAAGCAGAAGTGAAACGCAATGGCAAACTTTATGTCCAGGAGTACAAGCGCGGCAGGTCTCTTGGACCTTTGAAAGTAAAAGGTAAAGCCAAAGGTACTGGTACTAAGATTACCTTTGAGCCAGATCCAGGGGTTCTAGAAACCCTGGATTTTAATCTGAAAACTGTTCTTAACCACTGCCGTAATCAGGCCTATTTAACCAAAGGGGTCAGAGTTAGAATCATTGATAAGCGCAAGAAGGCAGTTAGAAAAAAAGAACCTGGAAAGAAAACCAATAGTAGTGAGAGTGAATTTTATCGTAGTTTGAAAGAATACACCTTTTACTTTGAAGGTGGAATTGAGTCCTATGTTAAACATCTTAACCACAATAAGGAGGCCTTGAACATCCCTCCGATTTACATTGAGAAAGAGAAAAACGGCATTCAAATTGAAGTGGCAATCCAATACACTGATAGTTTTAATGAGAATGTTTACACTTTTGCAAACAATATTCATACTATTGAGGGAGGAATGCACTTAGTTGGATTTAGGAAGGCATTAACTCGAGCTCTGAATAAATATGGACGCGACCAGAAAATTTTAAAGGAGAAGGAAGCAAACTTGAGTGGCGATGATTCACGGGAAGGACTTACGGCAGTAGTTAGTGTGCGCTTGAAGGAACCACAGTTTGAAGGACAAACCAAAGCAAAGCTCGGTAATGTTGAGGTCCGTTCTTTGACGGATAGTGTGGTTTTTGATGGTGTCTTAACTTATTTTGATAAGAATCCTACTCAAGCGAAACGAATCCTGGGCAAAAATGTTCTAGCAGCGAAAGCAAGATTAGCAGCCCGCGCCGCTCGCGAAACTGTGATTAGAAAAGGCATTTTAGAAGGGTTTACTCTTCCGGGTAAGTTAGCTGATTGTTCGAGCAGGGATCCGAAAGAGTGTGAACTTTATATTGTTGAGGGTGATTCGGCAGGTGGTTCTGCAAAGCAAGGGCGCGATCGTAGTTTCCAAGCAATTCTTCCTCTGCGCGGAAAAATTTTAAATGTTGAAAGAGCGCGGCTTGATCGAATGTTAAGCTCGGAAGAAATTAAAGCAATGATCATTGCATTGGGAGCGGGAATTGGAGATCAATTTGATGTTAGTAAACTGCGCTATGATCGGGTTGTGATTATGACGGATGCTGATGTTGATGGTGCTCACATCCGCACTTTGCTTTTAACTTTTTTCTTCCGTCATATGCCGGATGTAATTAACCAAGGGCATCTCTATATTGCTCAGCCGCCTCTGTATCAAATTAAGGCCGGAAGCAAAGTTCAGTATGCTTATTCTGAAGAGGATAAGGAAAAGATTCTTGAAAAGCTAGGGGTTAGTAAAGAGGTAAAAGGTGAGAGGTCAGAGGGTAGAGGTGAGAAAAAAGAAGGTAAAGATAAAGATTCAGAAATAGGGTTTTCGAAGAAAAAGATTGGTGAGCAGAAGGAGATTGAGTTTAAAGTGACAAAGACTAAAGAGGATGATGAGAAGGAAGTTTCTAAAGAGGAGGTGGCTAAAGAGAAGAAAGTTTCCATTCAACGTTATAAGGGTTTGGGTGAGATGAACCCCAGTCAGCTCTGGGAGACGACAATGGATCCGGAGAAGAGAACTATGTGGAAAGTAACAATTGAAGATGTTGCGAAAGCTGATGAGCTGTTTGATATTTTGATGGGAAGCAATGTTGCGCCGCGTAAACATTTCATTCAGACCCACGCCAAACAGGTTCAAAATCTTGACATTTAGAACACAGAACACAGAACGTAGAACGCAGAAGTTTCTACGTTCTACGTTCTGAATTCTGAATTCGTTTTATGGTAAACTTCGGAAAAATTAATCCCAGAAAGATCACGACTGAAATGGAGCAGTCCTATCTTGACTATGCAATGTCAGTGATTGTCGCAAGGGCTCTCCCAGATGTTCGTGATGGTTTAAAACCAGTTCACAGGCGGATTCTTTATGCAATGCATGGTTTGGGTCTGAAGCATAGTGCAAAATTTAGGAAGAGCGCTACGGTTGTGGGAGAGGTTTTGGGTAAATATCACCCTCACGGTGACTTGGCAGTTTACGAATCGCTTGTTCGAATGGCACAACCTTTTGCGATGCGTTATCCTTTAGTGAATGGACAGGGAAACTTTGGTTCGATGGATGGCGATCGTGCTGCAGCGATGCGTTACACCGAGGTTAAGATGGAACAGATCACCAAGGAACTCCTTTTGGACATTGGAAAAGAAACTGTTGACTTTATTCCTAATTATGATGAAACTCGCAAAGAACCAAAAGTCTTGCCAGCAAAATTACCACAGTTACTCTTAAATGGCACGATGGGAATTGCAGTCGGAATGGCGACAAACATTCCACCTCATAATCTTACGGAAGTTGTTGATAGTATAATTTATTTGATTGATAATTCGGAAGCCTCGGTGCAAGATTTGCTGCAGTTTGTCAAAGGACCAGATTTTCCAACTGGTGGGATTATTTATAATCAAAAAGACATTGAAAGTGCGTATGCTACGGGGAAGGGAAAGATCATTGTGCGCGGTAAGGCAATCATTGAAGAAACTAAAAAGGATCGCTTTAGAATTATAATTTCGGAAGTTCCTTACCAAGTGAATAAAGCCGAAATGCTAGCCAAAATTGCTAATTTAGTTAAAGAAAAGAAAATTGTTGGAATTGGGGACTTAAGAGATGAATCAGATAAAGAAGGGGTTCGGGTGGTTCTTGATTTAAAAAATGGAGCTTTCCCGAACAAGATTTTAAACCAGCTTTATAAGCACACGAATCTTCAGAGTTCCTTTCACCTGAACATGTTGGCGTTGATCGGAGGAATCCAACCGAAAGTTTTGGACCTCAAGATGATTTTGGAAGAGTATTTGAAACATCGTAAGGAGGTTGTTACCCGCCGCATTCGCTATAAGTTAAAGAAAGCAAAAGAGCGTTTGCATATTTTGGAGGGTCTGAAGATCGCACTTGATAATTTGGATGCAGTAATCAAGACGATTAGAAGCTCAAGGACAAAAGAGGAAGCGCATCTTAATTTGATCAAAAAATTCAAACTTTCTGATAAACAATCCGAAGCAATTTTAGAGATGAAACTTCAATCACTTGCAGCGCTTGAGCGTCAGAAAGTAGAGGATGAATATAAAGAGAAAAAGAAATTAATCAAAACTTTTGAGGAAATTTTAAAAAGCCCCAAACGAATTTTGGGGATTATCAAGAAAGAATTGCTTGATTTAAAGGAGGAATACGGTGGTGAGCGTCGAACCAAGGTAGTTAAAGGTCCTATCGGGAGGTTTGAGGAAGAGGACTTGGTTGCTAATGAGCCGATGATTGTGACTCTCACTCGTGGTGGCTATATCAAGCGCCTTGCACCTTCAGTTTATAAATCTCAAAAGCGCGGAGGCAAGGGAGTGAAAGGTATGACTACTAAAGAGGAGGATATTGTAGAACACTTGCTCTTGGCTGATGCCCACAGTGATTTGCTTTTCTTTAGTAATACTGGGAAAGTTTTTCAAAGTAAGGTTTATGAAATCCCTGAGACGGGACGCACGGCCAAAGGACAATCGGTGATGAATTTCTTACAACTTGGAATGGATGAGAAAATTACGGCAGTGGTTTCTCCGCGTAAGGAGGATAATGTAAAATATATCTTTATGATTACGAGCAGGGGAATTGTAAAGAAAGTTGCTAAGAAAGATTTTGAACATGTTCGTCGCAGTGGTTTGATTGCAATTAAGTTGCGGCAGGATGATCATTTGGGGTGGGTTTGTGGTACAGATGATGATAGTGAAGTTATTTTAGCGACCGCTAATGGTCAGGCAATTCGTTTCAAGGAAAAACAAGTCCGGGCAATGGGACGTAATGCGACAGGAGTCAAAGGAATTAAATTGAAGAAAGATGATCTCGTGATCAGTGCTAGAAGGGTGCGGGATCCAAAAGGTGATCTTTTGGTGATTACTGAAAATGGCTTTGGGAAAAGGACAGAATTGAGTAAATATAAGATTCAGAGTAGGGGAGGGAGTGGTCTTAAGACCGTGAAGGTTACGGAGCGAAATGGTAAGTTGGTCGCAATGCGGATTGTAGTAAGCGAGGAGGCAGACCTGATTGCGATCTCGGAGAAAGGCCAAATCATCCGCTTGCCAGTGAAGGGGATTTCAAAGCAAGGTCGAGCAACCCAGGGAGTGCGGTTGATGCGGATGAAGGGTGAGGATAAGATTGCGTCAGTGACGCTTGTGGGATAGTTCAAAGTTAGTAGGTTTGTATAAAAAAACGGCGGATTAGTTCCGTCGTTTTTTGAATAGAAAAAGCGCCCCTCCGAAGAGGAGCGCATATTGCTCCGAAACCGCCGCTTGTTGTGATTTAGTGTGTTTCCCCCTTCGCGTGGTTAGATTATAACCACCTGTCACGGTTGCCAGCCGCGGGGAGCTTTTTCCCTCCTTCCTATCTTTTCTGTTTGTCGTTATTTCTCGATGATTACTCCTGTTCTCTTAATTGAACAGGAAACCTCCACGGGGCGCCGCTGTTGGCTCCGCGCGAATG
>SOKK01000005.1 GCA_004374725.1 Patescibacteria group bacterium
CTACTTTGCATACCAATGATGCCTCGGGAGCAATTCCCCGCTTGATTGATATGGGAATCCAGCCCTTTCTTTTGGCGTCGGGTTTGAGTGTGATTATTGCGCAGAGGTTGGTGCGGAGGGTTTGCGAGGAGTGTGTGGAAGAATTACCAATCACTAGTGATCAATTAGATAAAATTAAATCGGTAGTAGAAAAAACGCCGGAAGAAATCAAAAAGGAAATTGATTTAAATAAGATTAAAACTTTGCGGAAAGGAAAGGGATGTCAGGAATGTAATGGGACTGGTTATAAGGGAAGGATTGGTTTATTTGAGGTCTTGGTTGTGACCAAGGAGATGAAAAGAATTATTCATGAAGGCGGCAGTGGTGATGTTGTGAAAGGTTTGGCGCTCAAAGAGGGAATGGTGACAGTAGAGCAAGATGGAATTTTGAAAGTTTTGGATGGGGTGACGACCTTGGAAGAGGTAGAACGGATGACAGCAGAATAGTTTATAATTAGAAATAAAAAACAGGTGCCGATGATGGCTACCTGTTTTTTGTTATCGATAAAGATTTTCTAAACTAATTCCTCCGGAATGTCAAAATTGCTGTGAACCTTACTGATATCATCTATCTCCTCCAGTTTCTCAATAAACGCAATCACTTTCTGGGCTTTGTCTTTCTTGGTGATTTCAAGAGTGTTTTTGGGATCCATGATTAAATCTGATGAACTAGTTTTGAATCCTGCTGCTTCTAGTTTAGTTTTGACTTGATTGAGTTCTTTGGGGTTAGTATAGATATCAATTGTTGCTTCTGATTCATCAACGTCTTCTGCCCCGGCGTCAATTGCGGTCAGTTCTAGTTCTTCTTTCTTTGCGGGGTCGAGGTTTTTAGTTTCGATAGTAATCAGTCCTTTCTTTTCAAAGAGATAGGCGACGCTTCCGCTCTTTCCTAGTTTCCCGCCGTTTTCTGTGAGAGTTCTTCTTAAACTGGAAAGGGTGCGGTTTTTGTTGTCGGTAATCACGTCAATAATCAGAGCAATTCCAAAGGGTCCGTAACCTTCATAGGTAGCAGACTCAATCACAGTTCCTGCGAGCTCTCCTGTTCCCCGCTTGATTGCCTGCTTGATTTTGTCTTTAGACATATTGATCTCGCGGGCTTTTGAAATTGCCAGTTCTAATCTCGGGTTGGTATCAGGATCTCCCCCGCCTATCTTGGCCGCGATTGCAATCATACTTGAAACCTTCGTAAAAACCTTACCGCGTCTTTGGTCGGTAATTCCTTTTTTGTACTTAATTGAGTGCCATTTGGAGTGTCCGGACATGGGTTATGTTATATGTGATATGTAGAATGTTATATTTTTAGATGATTTTCCCGGCAAGAAGTTCTTTTTGGATTTGGTGATAGGGTGGAGAAACTTTTTTGTTCTCCAGGATTAAATCATAACGTCCGCCTAAAATTCTGATTGCCAAGAGTGATTTAAATAATGGTTTAAAGATTTGCTTTTCTTTTTCAGAGAGAGTTTTGAGATAAAGTGAAAGATATTGATTAGCTAGGGTAGGTCCAAGAGTAGTGTAAACGGCGCGGTAGAAATAAGCAATGTCGTAATATTTTGGTTTAAGATTACTTGCAGCCTCACTATCAATTAGAATAAGTTGTTCCCCGTTTTGAATTAAGTGCCAAGGAACAAAATCACCGTGGTTCAGAGCTGGTTGGTAACAATCTTTAATTTGGTTAGCTAGTTCTAAAATTGGCTTTAAACTAAGATCTTTTACTTCATTATAGAAAATCTGGTGTTTCTTTGAGTATTTCTCTACTACTTCATTTTCTTTTTGATCCCACGGGAGATCTAAATTTGGAAGTGAATCCAGAAAACGATTGATTTTGACAGTTTGAGAAAGCCATTGTTGGAGATTTTTGGGATCAGGAGGATTTTTGGTAGCTGTAAGGTCAGAATCGTAGTATTGGCAAATGAAGTAATAATATTTTTGATAATAGCCCTCAGTGATAATTTCTGGAACATTGAAGTAATCAATTTTATTTTTCCGAACAAGTCTAAAAACCTCTTTATTAAACTTAGCTTCGTTTTTAGTTCTTTCTGCAATTCCTGGGCCACTTGCCATTTTAAGAAAATGTTTTTGGCTATCTTTTTCTAGTGTTGCAACAAGGTGCCGCCAGGGTTGCTTGATGTTAGTTACTTTATAACCTTTATTTTCAAAGAAAGATTTAATTTTTTCTTTGTTTAAATCCTCCGCGTCGCGATAATTTCTCCCGGAAGCGGTCTTAAAAACTCTTTTTTCAGACTGGCGAAGTTTAGGCATTAGTCTTGATTTTGAGGGGATTTTGTGGTAGTATCTAGTGTAAGCGAATTTGGGTTGTAACTTAACGTTTTTAAACGAATAGCTACGGAGGGTAAGAAATGGTGATAAAGATAAGTGATAAGGAGCTTGAGATCGTTGG
>SOKK01000054.1 GCA_004374725.1 Patescibacteria group bacterium
GCGCTCAGGATTAAGGTTGCTTGTTTCAGCTAAATCCCTTTGATTGATTACTCAATAAAATAAAGAATAAAAATGAAAACTAATAGATCAAGTAAAAGAAAGACCGTTTTTAAAAAAACCACTGTCGTAGTTGTTTTAGTCCTTGTGGCTGTTGCAGCGATTGTTGGCGGTTGGTTTATTTGGCGGTCTTTTTTCGGCCGGGCAGCTGACGAGCTCCCTAAAGCGGAACTTACCTTAAGTCCTGAAAGTGGTAACTTTAATGTTAACCAAGAGTTTGATGTTGATATCTGGATAGATACTAAGGGTGGTAAGGTTCCAGATACTTTCGCCTACTTGGAATTTGACCAGGATGTTTTTGAGGTCGTTGGGGTCCAGCCGAATACCAAGGATGCTCAAGCAAGTGACCCGATTTTTGAAAGATCTTGGGGTCCTAAAAATCAAAAGGCCTTAGGAACTGTTAATACTCTTAAGAAGGATGGTAAGGGTTGGGTTGTGATTGCAGGGATGACTGGCAGAATGACTGATGGTGAAGTTGAAAAAGATGAAGCCACTACCTCACTTGGAGGCGAAGAGGAATGGTTCCAAGGCAAAGGTAAGTTGGCAACAATTACCCTTAAGGGTAAAAAGAACGCTACTTCCAAGGTTAATTTCCTTGAAGTAAAAAGTGCTGTGATGCATACCTTTAATGGTGAGCTTGATGAGATTGGTCAGCCGAAAGAAGACCCAGTCAATGTCCTAGCGGTAGTTAAGGGTGGAACCTATACGATTGGTGAAGGTGGGGAAGAGATTCCTGCTCCTTATGAATTAACTGCCAAGGGCGGCAATAAGAAGGTTAATTTGAACTGGAAGTGGGAGCCAGGTCCTGCTGGTCAGGGTGCAGCTGCTACTTATAACCTCTATCGTGCAGAAGTTCGTCATATTGCTACTGGCGCTTTGAGTGAGAGCGGTTCAGAATTAGCTAGTTTCACTAAAATTAAGAGCGGCTTAACTGATAAAAAATATCTTGATGAAAATGTCGTAAATGGTCATACCTATGAATATTATGCCAAAGCAGTAGTTGGCAGTGAAAAGAGTGATGAGTCTAATCATGATTTGGCAACTCCAGATGCCGAGGAAATTCCTGTGCCGGAGAACTTGGTGGCGGTTGCCGGTGACGAACGCGTTGGTTTGACTTGGGAGTATGCTTCTCAATCTGCAGATATCAAGTTTAGAGTCTATCGTGCTTTGAAGGATGAAAGTGTTGCAGATAAAGCAGGTAGTTATGAAGAGATTGCTGAGGTTGCTGAAACCAACTACGCTGACACAAAAGTTGTTAACGGAACTACCTATCTCTACTATGTCACGGCATTAGTTTCTGGTCAGGAAAGTGGCCCTTCTAATATTGTTGAAGCAACGCCGCAAAGTGGCGGTGGCATCCTTCACGCTGATATTGCTTACAACGATGGTGAAGGAAATGCCAAGTATGGCCGCGATAATAAGGTTGATTACTTTGACTATGCTTTCCTCTTGAATGTCTGTTGGGGCAAGGATCCAAGCAACTGGCCTGATCCTCCGGTTGACTATGCGAAGATGAACGAGAAAGGCCATATCGTTGTGGGTTCTGATGGCAAGATTGATTATGCCGAATATGCTTACATGCTGAACGTTGAGTGGGGAATGAGTCTCAATAAGTAATTAAATAAAAATAAAAATGCAAAGCTCACTTAAAAAATTCTTAACTGTTTCTCTAATTGTTGTGATTGCAGCAGGAGCGGCAGTTGGTGGCTGGTTTCTTTACCGGACCTTGACTGGTCGTGCGGCAGTTCCTGAAAAGACAGCAGTCCTCTCAATTGATCCAGCAACTGGTACCTATGATTATGGGAAGACCTTCAGTGCTGACTTAAAGATTGATACCGGCGGCGGTACAATTGGAAGCGTTAAAACCACAATCCACTTTGATAAAGATGTCCTCGAGGTTCAGAGCTTGGATGACAATGGTTCTGTCTTTAAAAACTTCGCTGGCAAGGCCTATGATAATCAAAAGGGTGAAATCCGAATCATGGCTTCTACTACAGACGTTTTCGGGGAGAAACATTCCTACAAAACTAAATCAAGTGGTTCTCCTGGTCAGATGCTGAAAGTGAATTTTAAAGTCAAAGCAACCAAAGGAACTACTACAAAGGTGAGTTATGATAAAGAATCTTATGTTAATACCTTGGGGAATAAGCCTGGTGACCCTTCTTATAATATTTTGAAAGAAACAAAGGGTGCAACTTACACAATTGGTGAAGGTGGTGGAGAAGGAATTGATCCTCCAACCAATTTACAAGCTAAAGCAGCTGATGCACAAGTGAAGAAAACTTTGAACTATGATGATGGAGAAACTACCTCGCCGGTCAAT
>SOKK01000046.1 GCA_004374725.1 Patescibacteria group bacterium
TCTTCGCACCCTCTTCCAAGGTTTCAATTTGAGTCATTGGACAACCGACACATGGGAAACCGTAGCGTGCCATAATTCCAGGCGCGTCAGGGCACACCTTTAAAACATCTGCAATTTTCATTTTAGGAGTAATTTTAGCCATAGAAATACCTACCAAATAAACTTCTTATAATCTACCACTTTTCCCCTCTTAATCTCAAATCCTGCTCGACGTAGCTTCTTAATCTTTGCTCCTTTCCCCAAAGCGTAACCGCCTATCTCTCCATTACCTCTAATCACTCGGAAGCAGGGAACTTTTTTAGTGGGATAAGGATTTTTATTTAACCAATTTCCCACTGCCTGTGATAGCTTTCGGTTACCCAGTTTCCTTGCAAGATCTCCATAGGTAGTCAAACGGTTGCGAGGGATCCTCGCCAGAATCCGATAGAGCTTTTCTCTCTTGGAAACTCTCACCCTAGAGTGTGAAGCTAAACGTCTCTACCATCTCTTTCAAGAGATTAGCATCTTTCTTGGCTGCGCTCAAGGCATAGAGATAATCACCCTTTATTACAAGGTAGTAAATCTTTTCTTCGCCACTTTTGTTCTCTAATACTTTTAGTTTCTCACCTTGTTTCTGAGCAATTATCACACTCGTAGTTTCCTGAATTTCAAATGTCTCCTTTAACATTCCCTCAAGGTCTTTTGATTGAGCAATAATTGTCACAACAGTTTTATTATTCGCGTCTTCAAATTTCACCACATCAGTACGGTTGGGATCGTCAGTTTTTGGAGGAGTTTCCAGAGTATTCCAGGCTTCAGGATACCGCACTCCATAGCCAAAATCTTTGCTCTTGTAGGTTTCAGTAAACTCCAAGTCAGTTCCAGAAGCCGTTTGGGCTTCTGTTGTTTTTAACTCCTCAATCCCCTTCTTTAAATCCTCAATCTCTTTCTCTTGATCAGCGATCTTTTGAGAGTGAATCCAATAGACATATACTCCTCCCCCGATTGCCGCTAAAAGAATGATTACGAGAATGATCCCAAAAACTTTAGACATTTTAAACTCCTTTTTATCCGCCTACGCTAAGACTTCAGCGAATGAACTTAAAAACTATTAATTAACCCTTGAATCCCATCCAAGCGCGATTTAATATGACGATAGGCATAAAAGGAAAAGTTTTTTAAATTATGTTTCTTAATTATTTTTACTTGGGCACTTAATTCTTCAAAGTCAGAAGCGAACTTATAAGCGGCAATCCCAATACAAAGTTTTTTATTATCTACCCGTGCTTTAAATTCTTCAACCTGTAAATCAAACCGCGGATAATCCTTGGAACTATAAGGGATTAAAGGGCAAATGAAATCGGTTTTCTTTTCTTTAACCCAGGCTACAGAATCCTGCCCGAAATCTCTTTTTCCCTCTTCATAGCGACCATAGACTAAAGCAGAAACCTTAGTTTTCAAGCCTCGCTGATTAAGACCATTTTGAACCTTCACCAAAAATCGATCCAGCTGGGCAACCCGCCACTTATCCCAACTTAGTTGATACTGTCTCCGGAAGCGATCCAAGGAAACCGGATCATAGGAATGATATGCAGTGGGATAATGAAACTTATCAAAGTGTAAACCATCCACATCATAGCGCGAGGCGATATCCATCATTACTTTGTAGAGATAATTTGCCGCACTGGGGTTGCCAGGACTAATATAAAGATAACCTGGGTTCAATTTCATTCGGCCTTTGTCTTTTTCATAGGCCAACCAGTCCTTGTGCTTGTAGTAAAGATGACTTTTTAAACTTGGAGGTTTTTCACCCTTCCAAATCGTATAAACATTCACCCAAGCATGCAGTTTTAATTTATGTTTTTTAGATTCTCTCACCGCAACCGCTAAAGGATCCCAGCCTGGATTCCGGCCCAGTTTTCCCGAAAGTTCCTGAGCCCAAGGCTCATATAATGAGCGGTAATAAGCATCAGCTTTATCGCGCACCTGGAAGAAAATTGTTTTAAATCCAGCTTTCTTTGCGTTTGCAAAGACCTTTTTTAAATCACTTTGGTTCTTATAATCATAATTACTGACCCAAACCGCAGGACCAACTTCAGCATTGCTAAAATCCGCGGAGTCGGTAACTTCAGGAAGTGATTGAGCGCTCGTTTCACCCTCAACAACTTTTTCTTCTTCCAAGTCAACTACCCGCTCACCCAAAACTTCCGGTAAGTGACCAGGAATAAAAGCAAGGCCTCTGTTTTCATCTTCGGCAAAAACCTTGTTTTCTTCTAAGGCCGGGATTGGTTCATCCTTATCTGAATTAAATAATGTACCACCCCAAGCCATCCAGTTTAAACTAACAAAGAAGAACAAAACTAAAACTGAAA
>SOKK01000094.1 GCA_004374725.1 Patescibacteria group bacterium
GGAGCTTTGGTAGAGGAAAACGGTGAATACCATGTTGTGGTTGAAGGCAAGAAAACCTATCGGGTCATTTTGGCTAGTGTCACTTACTTCAGGGCCAAACCAGGAGATGAGGTAACAATTGTTGTTCCTGAGGGTGGCGACAGCACCTGGGCGTCAATTGAGAATGTTATTTTTCAAGGAGGGGAAACAGAAGAGGAAGGTAAATAAAAGTGATGGTTAAAAAATTACTGCTTTTTTTAAAACAGCAAGATTTAAAACAATTCTTAAAGTTCTGTGTTGTCGGCACAGTTGGAACGGCAATTGATTTTGGTCTTTTCTATCTCTTAGTAGAATCTGCTCATATTTGGTATCTTTTAGCAGCTACAATTTCTTTTATTGTAGCTGTTATTAATAATTATATTTTTAACAAGTTCTGGACCTTTGAAGATCGGGATAAAGATTTTTTGAGGCAGTTTGGCCGATTTCTGGTTGTTAGTATTATTGGTCTAGGATTAAATGTTTTGATTTTGTATATTTTGGTGGAATTTGCTGGAATGTGGTATATTTTGGCGAAGGTGCTGGCAACTGGGGTTGTCTTGATTTGGAACTTTTTTGCAAATAAGTATTGGACCTTTAAGAAAATGTAGGATGAGGAATGAGGGATGGGGCATTTTCTCTATTCTACACTCTGCATCCTACATACCTCATTCTCCATGTTTTTGGGCTTGCATTAGACGAAAATTTGTGATATAATAGATTAACAAGCTAGTTTTTGTCTAACTAGCAAGAAAGTAAAATTAAGGATTTTTATGGCTTTACCAAACGAAAATAAGCCTCAAAATGAGCCCTTTGACCCTTGGGAGGAAGCGGAAAAGAAGACCCAAGGTGAGAAAATGCCAACCCACTCTGCTGGATTAGGGCAGGCTTCGGATTTGCCAAAGAGAGAGGAATCAATTCCTCCTCGGCAGGAAATTCCCCAGGCCGGGGAAATTCCTTTAGAGACTCCCAAAGTATCCAAAGAACCACTTCCCAAAGAGCCACCTCGAGAGGAAGATCTTTTAGAATCATATTTTCCTCCGCCCAAGAAAAAAAGTGTTCCTAGGGAACCTCAAGCCGAAACTCCTCCAAAGAGGGATTTCCAATTTGCGGCAAAACCTAGGATGGAAGAGGATTACTTCGGTGTTGCAGGAAAGGAAGGGAAAAGACCAGAAGTGCCCTGGGGCAGGACTCTGCCAAAGCAAAAACCAGGGGAAAAAGCTCCTGCACTTACATCTTTGGATAAAGAGCCTCTGAAAGGGAAACCCTTAAAAGCAAAGACCAAGAAAAGGAAGTTGTTTAAGGAAATCCTGAAGTTTGTGGGAATCTTTGCAATAGTTTTTGCAGTCATCTTTGTAATTTTAAACTGGCCCTCGATTGCAGTTAACTTGAAGTATTGGTGGGAGCAGAACCGCGGTGGTGAGGACTCTACTGCTGAAGATTCAATTGATCTTAGTGTTGAGGACCCGGGTGGTATTCCAACTGATGACCGGATTCGGATCAGCAAAATTAAGGTTAATGCACCAATTATTTTTTCCAAAGACCCTGGTGACAAAGCACTTTTAGAGGATCTTAAGAGGGGAGTTGTTCATTACCCAGGCACTGCAATGCCGGGTGAAACAGGAAACTCTTTTATCACTGGTCACAGTTCAAACTATTGGTGGATCAAGAGTGATTATAATACAGTTTTCACCCTCTTGCCGAAGTTAGTGGTGGGGGACAAGGTAGTGATTTACTATAAACAGCAAAAGTTTATCTATGAGGTTAAAGAAATATCAGAGGTTGGCCCTGGTCAGACCGAGGTCTTAAACCCAACTGAGGAGCCAACTTTGACTTTAATGACTTGTGTGCCAATTGGAACAAATTTGAGACGCTTAATTATCAAAGCTGATCAAATCAGCCCCGCACCTGGGGAGAACACTGACCTTAATCGACCACGATTGCCGGCGGAGTAAAAATTAATCCATTTTAAGAAATAATAAAACCTCGCTTAATTAGCGGGGTTTTATAGATTGTTAGCTTTAGGCAGGCCAGGTACCATACGGTAACCTGGCAGGTCCTAGTGAAGCGTGTTGGAAATGTGTTTGAAAATTCAAAAGAATTCATCTATGTTTCAGAAATCGTTTCTTAAAATAAAAAGGCCCTTGCTTCACAGCAAAGGCCAGTAATTGACAATGATTATTTGTACAGGGCCTTGATCTGGCCCAAGGATGTAGGCTTGACTGCCACGTGGGACTTATCGGAGGTATAAATTTTATACTCCTCGTATCGCAGATTCTGTACATAGACGACTCGATCACCATGAAGCTGGGGAGCAAAGTCGAGACTTTCAGAA
>SOKK01000093.1 GCA_004374725.1 Patescibacteria group bacterium
AACTACTTGGCCCAATATGATTTAACTGATGAGGTAAAGGCGATGTTAGAAGAGCAGATTCAAGCGCTCAAAGATGAGCAGGATCGCTTGACAGAGTTGGCAGCTAAAGAAAGAGAAAGCCAAGGATTATTGAATTGGGTGAGAAACGTTTTCTCGTTTATGATTAGAGATAAGGAAGAAGAGTCAGCTGCTTCAAATGGGGAAGTAGAAAAACAAGCTCGCAATGTTGAGGAAGTAAAAACGATGCTTGAGGCAAGAGAGCGAGAAATGGAAGGAGAAGAAGCAAAATTTAATGAAACTAAGCAGAATGTGTACCGAAATCAGCATCGAGTGAGACTTGCTGTTCACGCCCTTTTTGCAATGGAAGATCTCTTAGGAGAGAGTGGTCCTAAAGTTTCTAAAATTGCAAAAGAATTTAATAATTCGTTCAATAAAACTCTTGAAGCAGAGGAAGAAAGTGAGAAATTAACTACCTTTATGAGATTCCTCAAAGGCGGAGATGACGAGGTTGCGAATGAGTTGGAAGAAATAATTAATCAAAATCGCGAGATGGTTTCGGAACTTGAAAGAATATTGCTGGAGACTGAGAATTTTGTGAAGTATGAGGAACCAAGTGAAGAGGAGCCAGGTGAAGAAGAACCAGGTGAAGAAACAGATGAGGAACTAAGGGATAAATTAAATGAAGAGATAAGGGTGATATTGGAATATCAGATTCAAGTGATGAAAGAGGAGCAGGATCGTTTGGAAGGGTTAGTTACAAAGGAAAGAGAGAGTGAAGGGTTGACGGACTGGATTCGCGACCTTTTCTCATTTCTGCTTGTCTAATTTTCCGGAAGCGTTCTGATTGAAGAGAGACTTGTAATTATAAAAAATAAAAATCAAAATGAAAAACACATCCAAAAAGGACATCGTCCTGAAGCAAGTTTTTGGTAAGCGCAAGCGTGCCAAAAAAGGCTTTTCTGGTGCAATCCAGAAAGGTACCCAAAAAACTTGGGGTTTTGTAAAACAGCTCAAGCCAATCCATAGCATTGCGATTGTGATTGTAGCTGTTTTTATTTTGCAGGCGATTATTCCTCAGAATGTTCTTTGGCCGTGGTTTCAGGGTCGGGCGGCAGAGTTAACCGGTAATTGGCGGCAGGAGAGTTGGGAAGGCGGCGGTGGTCAAGGTGAGACTTCCCAGGATACTGATAAGTATGATGCTGATGATGGGAGGATTTCGGTTTTGAGTGATTTCGCCGGAAAAGCGGGGTTTGTTTCTTATGCTAACCGGAGCTATATCGCAGTTGGTGATTCAGCCGGGAAGCCAGCAGTGGCGATGGATGGTTCAGGGAGGACTTTGGGAGTTTGGGTTGATCAGCGTAATGGCAAAGAGGGACTTTATGCTCGGCTTGTAGATTCCAAGGGTCGTGCTTTGCCCTTGCAAGGTGGGAATCAGGATGTTTTGGTTTCCAATAATATTGATTATGCGGATGTGGAAGGAACGATTAGTTTTGACCAGCCGGCGGTGGCTTTTGATCCAATTTCAAAGCGCTTTGTTGCCGTTTGGTCCTATGCTGAAAGCGGCGGTGGTGATAGCCCGGATGTTTATGGTGTTTATTTAAGAACAATTCGCTGGGCCGGGAGTGGTTTAAGTTTAGGAACAATGGCTTCGGTTGCTGGTGATGGATTAATTTCTCAACGCAATCCGCACTTAGCAGTCCGTTACCGTTCGAGCGGTCCAGATGTTTCTAATAATGAGATGGTTGTTACTTGGCAGGCAGAGTATCAGAATGAAGCTTATTTTAAAGTGATGGCGGTTGGTTATCTGAGTGGTAGTGACGGAACGCTTACCGCTTCCGGAAGTGGCGCGATTCAAATTAGTAAAACCTTCATCATTGAGCAGATTAATGACTATCTTGGATTAGGTTATAGCGGTTGTAGTGGTCCAATGGTTGCAATCACGGAAAGCGGCAAGGCGATGATTGTTTGGACAGCGGATTATGATACCGGTGGAGAGCCGGAGGGAGATAAGGATGTAAGAGGAAGAGTGTATAGTACTTCCGAGTTCTGGCCTGCTGGAGGAGAGGATTAAATTACTAATTGTCAATTATCAATTGTCAGTTGTTGTTTGTACCTTAGATAAAAAAGAATAAGAAAAAGCCCCACGTCGTAACGCGGAGCCTAAGTGTCGGATTGGAGGTTGTTAGCGAAACATCGCCTTCACCCGGCCGAAAGAGGTCGGCTTGATGGCGTTGTTATTGCCGTTGATCGAGTACCAGGGGTCGTATCCGTAACCGATGTGGTTGGTGCTACCGAGCAGGATGATATATCCGTCGATAGCTCCCAGGACCGGGGCGCGCTCATCGGTT
>SOKK01000077.1 GCA_004374725.1 Patescibacteria group bacterium
AAGCGGGACAATCCAGCCATAGGGATTGGAATCCTTGAGGCATAAAACAAGTTCCTCGTTCCTTGTTGTTTCCAGAAGGTAGTCACTCGGCTCCCAGTCAAGAGAGTCCGCACCATCTACTGCTCTTGCCCCAAGTCTTATTAAGCCAAGATTAAATTCTTCTTTTTTCATTCGTACCTCTCTTTCGATTACCATTATCGTTTGTTCTCTTTAGTCCAAATGTTAACGTACAGATTATATGAATTTAACGATCCAAAGTTATTCTACTTTCTTTATCGTAAGCTTCATCTTCCCCGCTGGGACTTTAATCTCCACTTGCTCCCCCGCTTTTTTCCCCAAGAGCGCTTTGCCGACCGGTGAACTCATGGAAATTTTATTCTCTAAAGAATTAACTTCATTTGCACTGACAAGGGAATATTCTTTTTCTTGTCCTTTATTGTCCACAACCAAAACTTTGCACCCCACTTGTGCTTCTCCCTTAGCCCTGCCCTTTTTATCTTCAACCACTTTAGCGTTCTCCAAGACATGCTCAATCTCGGCAATCCGTCCCTCAATAAATGCCTGAGCTTCCTTGGCATCCGCGTACTCTGCGTTCTCGGAAAGATCGCCAAAACCCTTCGCATCCCGGATGCGTTCTGCAATCTCGCGGCGTTTCTTGCTCTTAAGTTCATCTAATTCTGCCTTAAGTTTTGCAAGTGCCTCTTTAGTATAATATTGTCCCTCTACCATAATTCTAAATTATTTGAATTAATTAAATAAAGTCGCTATAATTAAAAAGAAGTTCACCCTCCAAGACCTTGTATATTATTCCACACTAGGGCCGTAAAGAACCTGACTCGCCATTTATTCCCACAACCTGGCGAGGAAGAGTAATCCTAATGTTTTAAAGTAATAAAATGGAAAATAAAACTCGTCGTCAGATTTACCTTGTTAGCTTTTTCCTCTTTGCAATCCTCGCAATTGTCTTAATCTTAATCACCCGGGGCTATCACTTTAACTTCAAGGAAGGCAGAATCTACCAAGCCGTGATTGTAGTGATTGACTCTAACCCCGAAGGCGCAGAAATTTACATAAATAGCGAGAAATGCTCCGAAAAAACCCCTGTGACCCTAAAGGATATCTCTGCGGGTGATTACACAATTTCCCTCCAAAAAGAAAATTACCATCCAGTTAAGAAGCACATCACCGTGAATACCAAGGAGGTCAACCGTGAACTCGAGAGCGTTGAACTTTTTCTTGAAGAGCCCACGCTCAATCAAATCACATCCAAGAATACTGAAAACTTCTGGCTTTCTCCAGATCAGAAAAAAGTGGTTTATCTTACCAACAAGGAGTCAAAACAAAAACTTTGGCTCCTTAACTTAGATAAAAATAAAGTAACTGAAATTTCAACAAAAGGAATCAACTTCATTGCTCTTAAGCTCATCACCTGGTCACCTAAAAACAATCAATTTATTTTAGGTATAAACAACCATAATTACTACCTTGGTGATTTAGATAAGAAAACTCTCATCCAAATCCCAAATTTTCCTTGGGAAATAAAAAAGGCAGAGTGGCACCCCCAAGATGAGAAACGCTTATATCTTCTTCTCGGAAGAGAACTCTATCTTTTCAACCTAGAAGCCAAACAAAGTTCCCGAAGGCTAATCCTTTCAAATGTTACGGGCTTTAAAGCAAGCGGAAATAGCCTTTACTGTATAATAAAAAAGACCAGTTCTATCTACAACACCAAGAATACCACAGAAGAAAATGCGAGTCAAGAAGAAATAAACGAACTCTGGAGTTTTGATTTAAGTGGAGAAAAACAAAAACTAATTACCCAGAACCTTCCCCAAGGCGAAGTTGAAAAAATTCTGATAAGAAACAACCACAAATTACTTCCCAAAGAAAAACAATTTATTATCCTAGTCGAGGGAAAAAACTTAGAAACTTCTCTTATAGTAACTGAGAAAACGGATAAATCTAAAACAGATACCATCACAGAAATCGATGTTAAAGTGAATGATTATTTCTCCAGTAAAAATGAAGAAGAATTAATTTATCAAAAACAAAATGAAATTTACGTTTACAATTTCGAAACTAAAGAAAAGATTTTGGTAACCCGGACAAAAGAAAGGATTACTGGTATTTTCCTCCATCCTAAAAATCCAAATTATTTTTACTTCAAGACGAAAAATCACCTCAAAGCCATTGATGAAACAGGGTCATTTACAAATATTATTCTCAATCTAGAGGAAAATTCTTCTTCTAAAATTGACTTAGTTAGTGAGGGAAATTACTTTTTAATCTTGAGTAGTCAGAATAGAGACCAAAAGGACATTTATCAGCTTGATCCGCAGAG
>SOKK01000019.1 GCA_004374725.1 Patescibacteria group bacterium
CGGCGACCCGGTTCAACTTCCTCATTCCATCTGTAGGATGCCCTCCCCTCAGAAGTGCGATCCCCTGCAGCACCAAAATCCTTCTTTTTAAATCCTTTAATCTTACGCCATGATCTATTGAATAAAATCCCAAAAACACAATAAGATACTATCCACCTACTGCTAGGAGAAATAGAAACTTGACAAAAAATTTTAGTGTTGTATAATATTAAGAAAGAGAGAGAGTAAATGGTAAAAAAAATGATAAAAATTGTCTTACAATGTCCCAAATGTAAAAAACGCGGCGATATTAAAACTAGGGTCCGCACTCAAGATCGCCGTTGTCCCTATTGCGGTTATATTGGAAAACTGGTTGAGTTTGAGGTGCAAAATTCCGAGAAAGAATAAATCTTGACTCTTTTTTATTTGTTCTTTTGTCATAATTTTTGAGCCTGCTCCTACTTTTGAAGCTTACAAACTTAGCTCAGTTGGTAGAGCATCTGACTAACACTCAGAACGTCACGGGTTCAACTCCCGTAGTTGACAAAACAGCTTCCAAGACTTAGCAGGCTCATCTCTTACTCTAATAGAATTGATAGCCTCCAATTTTCCCACTATTCTTGGGTTGTTGGCCTCTCCCAACCCTTTTTCTTACCTTTCCCTTTTTTCAGAGGGAAAGGGATTGTGTCTCTGAACCCGGGCTCCTTTTTTCCTGTCCTCTTTCCCAGGCTTCAAGGGAGCCCGGGGAGTAATAATTTAAGGTTCGCTTCCAATTTAAAGAGCCTACAAACCTTTTCGGGTAAAGAAGAATGTTTGCTAAAAGCTCTTTTAACTTAAGCGAGCCTTCAGGAATCATCGCTCTGTCTCCTATGCTAGAAGCTTACAAACGCGGGTTTTCGGCCCACTCCGAAATGAGAGTCTGTAAAAGGACTCTCCTATAGTTTAAAAAGCTTCCAGAACTTGGACAGAGCCTAATTGAATCCTTGCTCTTTGTATCCTACCATAGAAGCTTACAAACTTTTGCGAGGTGGTTCTCGCGTTCGACTTGAAATCGAGAGTGCCTGGTTCAATTCCGGGTAAAGCTTTGAAACGCTTCTCTGACTTGTACAAAGAGCTTCAAATATTTAAGAAGGGGGTAATTCAATAGCTGCTCTTAAGGACAAGAAAATTGTAATCAATATTAGAGTAAAGGACAATTTTTCCAAAAAACTCAAGAAACTTTCTTCTTATCTAAAAACCCTGGACTCAACCATGGAGAATTTTCATATTTCCATCCAACGTCTTAGCGGGATTGTCAACGATTTTGAAAAAGAGCTAGCAGACCTTTCCACAAAGGCAGACAAGATTGATGAGTTATTTGAAATAGAAATTAAAGATGCTGAAGGGAAGGAGTCAGACAATGGTTGAAGAAAACCAACAAGCAGTCGTTCATATTCGTTTCGAAGGAAAATCTCAAGACATTCCAGTATCTGAGCTTGACATTGGCCAAACTTCCACGGATGAGCAGATCAAAAACGCGGTAGCCAATTTTCTGGATGTTGGAGTTGAGAGGCTAGAAAATTATGCCATCGAGCACCATGAGAATGGGAATTTTACCGTGAGACCCGAGGCGGTATTTGGGCATCTTTGAGTAAAAATAATCAGGCCTTGCGCCCACTTCATGAGCCTACAAACTTCATTCCAGGTTCGAATCCTGGCAGCCCCGCCAGATGGGGCTGTCGCTCAACGGTACGAGCAAAGTTTCATCGAGAAACTTCGAAATTTCCTAAGCTCTTGAGACTACGCAAGGCTCAACGAAAAAATAAAGCCTGTGTCCTACTTTGAAAACTTACAAACAAAGGCTGTTAAGTCACGCTGGTTCGATTCCAGCCCCCTCCACCCAATGGAGGGGTAGCCCAGTGGTAGGGCATTAACATTTGTGAGACAACGTTTTCAAAACTTGCACAGGCTCATGGAAAATGAAGCCTGCACCCGATTTTAGAAACTTATAAACTAGACTGTGAATCAAGTTTCCAAAGTTTCTCTAACTTGTGCAGGCTTTTTAATTTAGAAGGAGAAATCATGAAGAAAATTCTGCAGGTGAGAATCGAAGGGCTGAAGAATAAACCGTTCTGGGAACTATACAAGGAATCATACTCAAAGGAAATCCTCGAGGATGCGAAAGGGGATGTCTTTTTTGAAGAACTCTCGGAAATAGGGAAGCGCTATCCGAGAATTCACCGAATAGAATTTATTATAGAGGTGGTTGAAGAACCAATTCCTTTCAAAGGCGATATTGATCCGAAGCTCGTTCGAGAAGCCGAGGAAGAAGTTCAAAGGGGGATACAATGAAACTCCCCACCAGCTTAATTTT
>SOKK01000049.1 GCA_004374725.1 Patescibacteria group bacterium
GTTGAAAGAGGGGATTGGGAAAGGAACGATTCGGAAAAAAGAGTAACAAAAAAGGGCACTTTCGTGCCCGTGGAGGAAGTTTTAAGGTGATGTTTCGATCTCCTTGGGAACAAACTCGATATCTACGAAGGAGCCACCGAGGAGAAGAAAGAATACAACAGTAACCATAATTGTAAGGAGATGCTCTGGTCCCCTTACCTGCTTTTGATAGTAGGAGTACCAGTGTTCGGCCATACGGGGAGGTGCGGAACGAACCACTTTCTCGAGTGCTTCATTCACTTCCAACTCTCTCCCGTCCTCGAGGAAGAACTTATATCCGAAGACTCCCTCTCTGTAGGTGAGGATCATTCTTACTTCGCTTGGACTGTTTTGCCCCCACTTGATCTCTACTCTCTCAATAATTGAGGAGCCGGAGAGAAATTTATGAAGTTCAGGAGACATAAGAGCAGTTCCTAGACTTTCGTCTTCTAATCCAAGACAAACAATAACAGGGATCTTGTGTTCTTTTGCTTCTTCCACGATTTTCACCTCGCTTTCCGATATTTTAAAAAACGTTCGTTTTTATCTTGAGAGAAAAGCATAACATAAACAAATTCTTTGTCAATTAAAAAGGCCGAGGGCAAGAGCCTCGGCCAGGGATAGTGTGACTAGTAAGCGACCTCCACTTTTAAGCCCTTTTGGGCAAGTGACAAGGCAACGTAGAAAAAAGTCGCTATACTGGTGAAGGGACTAGAAATCTTTTCCCCCAAGAGACGGTAAAATTCAACGTCAAAGGGAAAAATCTCGGTCTCCTCCATTTTTTCTCGTGCAGCGAACTGTGTTACTTCTCGGCCGCCTTCTATCAGAGTGTACCTGAAGGATTCATCAGGATCTCTTTTGAAGACGATAACCTTTGGACCTTTTTGAGGGTCTGTCCAGCGAATCTCGACTTGCTTTGGGGCGTTGCCGTTGACCGGAAAGAAGAAGCGGTAGGAACCATCTCGATCCTCATGTTGCAGTGCGAGGATGAAACCAGCCACCCTATCCAGATTGTTAAAGGTACGCAGCACTGTTGGAGTACTCATTCTGCTTACCCCCTTATAAGCCCTTAATTTACAGGGCTAGTGGAGCTGAATATTGACCACAACAGGCATTCCCTAAGATAACATATTTGAGATAAATGTCAATTCTAACAAAAATCTTTGGCGACCCAAATGAGCGCGAGCTTAAGAAACTCTGGCCGATTGTTGAAGAGGTTAATAAAATTGAGAAGAGCTATCAGAAGCTATCGAATCAGGAACTAAGAGCCAAGACCGAGGAATTCAAAAAGCGCTTGAAAAAGGGTGAAAAACTGGATGATTTAATGCCAGAGGCTTTTGCAGTGATTAAAAGCGCTTGTCGTAGATTGCTCGGAAAAAAATGGGAGGCAGGCGGAGTGGAAATTACCTGGAATATGGTACCGTTTGACGTTCAAATTTTAGGGGCGATTGTTTTACATCAAGGCAAGATTTCAGAAATGAAGACTGGAGAAGGAAAAACCCTAGCTGCAACAATGCCACTTTACCTTAATGCCCTGCGAGGCAAAGGAGCACACTTGATTACTGTCAATGACTACCTTGCTCGCCGTGATACCGAATGGATGGGAGAGATTTATAAGTTCCTAGATCTGGAGGTAGGAGTGATTCTTCATGACCTAAGTCCCGAAGATCGCCGCAAAGCATACAACGCTGATATTACTTACGGAACAAACAACGAATTTGGTTTTGATTACTTGCGTGGCAACATGGTTCAAAACCTAGACCAGAAAGTCCAACGTGGTTTACATTATGTCATTGTTGACGAAGTAGATAGCATCTTAATTGATGAAGCCCGGACACCCTTGATTATCTCTGCTCCTGACGCTGAATCCACCGAAAAATACCGTGAACTAGCACGTTTAACTTCCAATCTCAAAGAAAACATTGACTATAACATTGATCATAAGATGCGAGTGGCTACCCTAACAGAGAAAGGGATTGCTAAAATGGAAAAACTTCTAGGAGTAGACAATATCTACGCGGAGGGCGGAATTGAGACTGTCCATCATGTTGAACAAGCTCTAAAAGCATATGCTCTTTTCCAAAAGGATCGCGACTATGTTGTTAAAAACGGTGAGGTAATTATTGTAGATGAATTCACCGGTAGATTAATGCCTGGCAGAAGATTCTCGCAAGGACTACATCAGGCAATTGAAGCAAAAGAGGGTGTAGAGGTTCAGCAAGAAAGCAAAACTTTGGCTACAATTACTTTCCAGAATTATTTTAGGATGTATGACAAGTTAGCGGGGATGACAGGTACAGCAGTCACTGAAGCTGCAGAATTTGCCGAAATTTATAAACTAGAAGTAATTGTTATCCCAACTCATAAGCCAATGATCCGCGAGGATTTAAATGACCGAATTTATAAAAATGAAGTTGGAAAGTTCAAAGCAGCTACTCAGGAAATCAAAAAGCGCCACAAGTTTGGCCAGCCAGTTTTAGTAGGAACAATTTCAATTGAGAAATCTGAAATTTTAAGCGATCTCTTGAAGCGCGAAGGGATTAAACATGAAGTCTTAAATGCTAAACATCACGAGAAAGAAGCCCATATTGTGGCGAAAGCTGGAGAATTAAGTGCAGTAACAATTGCCACAAACATGGCTGGACGCGGTACTGATATCAGGTTGGCTGAAGGGGTGGTAGAGAAAGGTGGGCTGCATATCTTGGGAACTGAACGTCATGAATCACGCCGGATTGATAATCAGTTACGTGGTAGGTCCGGGCGTCAGGGAGATCCAGGTTCTTCCCAGTTTTATGTCTCAATGGAAGATGATTTAATGAAACGCTTTGGTTCAGACAGAGTAAAGGGAATTATGGATGCCTTGGGAGTTGAAGATGACCAGCCGATTGAACATAAAATGATTAGTCACTCAATTGAAAATGCTCAAAAGAAAGTAGAAACATATAATTTTGACATCCGCAAACATCTTGTTGAATATGATGATGTAATGAATAAACAGCGTGAGATTATTTATAAATTGCGGGAAGAAATCTTAACGGGTAGTAAGAACAATTCTGAAAAATCACATAAGAAAATCTTAGATCTAATCAGGGAATACATCAAGAATTTGATAGAGACTCATACACAGAAAGAGTGGGACCGCAAGGAAATTAAAGAGTCCTTGAATGCAATCTTTCCCTTGGATGAAAGAGTAGAAAAGTTTATTGATGAAGTAAAAAATAAAAATGAATTGGAGGAGAAAACAATCAAGATTGCAGAAACTCTCTACGAGACAAAGGCGAAAAATCTTGGAGCTGAGGCAATGCGGGAGCTGGAAAAGCTTGTTTACTTGCGAACAATTGACACTTTATGGATCGAGCACTTGAGTGCAATGGAGATGTTAAGAGAGGGAATTGGGCTGAGGGGCTATGGCCAAAGAGATCCTTTGGTAGAATACAAAAGAGAAGGCTTTAATATGTTTCAACGTCTTCTTGGGATGATTGAAAATAATCTTGTTACTACAATTTATAAAGTTGAGATTTTAAAGCAGCCCTTGCCAATGGAGGGACAGCAGGAAGCACGCGGTTCACTACCTGCTTCTCAAAAAGGTTTAGGTGGCTCATCAGAAAGTCCAACTGAGAAAGCCGCTGAAGAATATGTTGGTAAAACTAAGACAAAAAAACAGAAAGTTGGTCGCAATGACCCTTGTCCTTGTGGGAGTGGGAAGAAGTATAAGAAGTGTTGTGGGAGATAAATATGGCAAAAACAATTGAACAAAAAGCAATGGAAACTGTAATAGCATATGAAATAGCAGAAGGGCAGAATCCCGTCAATGTCAGTAAGAAGGGTGTAGGTTATGACATAAAATCAGGTAATCGAATGATTGAAGTGAAAGGAGTTAGTGAGAACTGGAAAACATACACTTGGCAAAGTTTGTACCCATCTGAAGTAAAGTGTCTGGGTAAAAATGCAAAAAATTTCTTTCTCTATATTGTTAAATTTGACGGTGATAAAAGCTCACTTTATGTCATTCCTGGTGATAGACTTAAGAAAGAGTTCAGATACAAAGTTGCAGCCTATGCTTTGACTCCAATAAGTAGAAAAAAACTAAAACAATTCCTGCAGACGCAGAAATAAATTAGTAATTATTTTTATGGAATTAACATCAGTCTTAATCCTAACCATTATTATCGCAATTGTTTTGATTGCGATTTTAATTCGGTGGGTAGTTAAGTTAAAAGAAAGGAATAATGAGTTAGTTTCGCGGAAGCAGAGTTTGAGTACGAAATACGGAAGGATGTCGGAGCAGTTTATGCCGTTTCTGGAGGACTACCCTTATGACTCAGACCGTTTTCGCTTCCTTGGTGATCCAATTGATGGAGTGCAATTTAATGACGAAGAGATTATTTTCATGGAATTTAAAACGAGCAGTTCTAGGATGAGCCGTAGACAAAAGGAAATTCGGGATTTGGTAGAGAGAGGAAAAGTGAAATTTGAAGAGTTCCGAATGGAGTAAAAATCTTGGCTATTGAGTTTTTAGATGGTCCTTGATAAGATTAAGATAGAGAAGCTTCGGAAGGCAACTTAAATCTATCAAGGAGAGGTTATGCCCAAAGGAACACTTCCTGTTCTGGAGGAACGCCCTCCGGATGTCAATCAGCTTTTTCTTCCCTTCCCTCTTCCGAATAGTTATCATTCTTCTTCTGACAGTAAAAACAGTAAAAACGGAAAGGAAGGAAAAGAAGCTGAAGAATAATAAAAAAGCCAGGGAATAATCCTGGCTCTTTTTATTTCTGATTTCCTTGGACTTCAAGCAATGCTATATTAGAAAAGCAGGGAACTTGAGACTTATCCAATTATCTATTTATCTACCAATGAAGCTAAAAAGAAAGTTCTATGCCCGTCCAACTCTTGTTGTAGCACGGGATTTATTAGGGAAAGTTTTAGTGCGATGCTACCAAGGAAAGTTGATTAAGGGTAGGATTATAGAAACCGAGGCCTATATTGGCAAAGATGACCCGGCTTGCCATGCTTGCTCGGGAATGACAGAGCGTAACAAGCCAATGTTTGGTGAAGCCGGTCATGCCTATATTTATTTTACCTACGGAATGCATTATTGTTTTAATGTTGTCACCGAGAAAGAGGGTTTTGGCTCCGCTGTTCTAATTCGCGCTGTAGAACCTCTAGAGGGGATAGACTTTATCAAAAAGAGGCGAGATGGAGCGAAGTCCGCCAAAGCCCCATTGGGGCGTAGGCGGATAGATGATAAAAATTTAGCAAACGGTCCCGCAAAACTATGCCAGGCCTTTGTTTTAGATAAAAAACTAAACGGAGAAGATCTGCTAGGGAATAGACTTTGGGTTGAAGATGATGGCTTTTGGGATAGAAAACTTGCCACCGCGGAGGCGGTGGTCAAAAAATCCCCGCGGGTAGGGATTAAGGAAGGATTAGACAAACACTGGCGGTTTTATCTTTAAGACTTGACTTTTCTCATAAACATGCTAGGATAAGACTTCACTGGATTAAACACGACCTTGAAAACCGAAAGGGGACCATTATGGTCACGGTAAAAGACGATCAAAGTAAAAAAGGTGACAACAGCAAGAAAGAACCAGAGAAAAAGAAACCCAAACTTACTCCACTTGTCACCAACGCTTTGAACATAATTAAACATCCTCCCCGTAATACCAAACCGATTTAAAAAAGCGCCCTCCCCAACAGAGCGGCGCTATTTTTATTGAAAGAATTTTTGTGGTGTTACTAATCTTAGCGTTTCCCGATTGCACTAACTAATTTTTCGGGAGCAGTGGCAATAAAATTTGGACCAAAATCACCTTCCGTAATGACCTTATCGCGAGTTGCAATAATTGAAGGAATTGTTTCAGGGTTTTGATTGATTTCGGCTCTAAAAGTAGCAATTGTTTCAATCCATAAGTCGGGATTAATTCCTAACTCTAAAACGTCAATCTTTTCTCCTCCATAATCCAAGCGGTCTGCTTTTACATGGTAATTCAGATCGTCAAACTTTTCAGGATGAAGGGTGATTGCTAGTGGTTCAAATCCTTCTGCGGAAGCAATCAGGTCAGGGGTGCGTCCGACTTTTGGAGAATCTGCTTCATTAAATCTTTCTAACTTAGGAACCACCTTTAATTCCCCCAATAGCTCTCCAACAAAGGTCTTGAAAATCGCATGGGTAGTTGGGATTTTATCTAACTTGTGTTCCTCGTAAAATTTGGCGAAATGAGTCTTTCCTGCTTCAATTTCTCCTCTTAGTTTTCCCACTAAGCCCTCAACGTTTTCTTGATAGACTCTTTCGGTCACAAAGCCCTCCATACCTTTGGTGGTCTTGGATAAGGGGTAATCCGTTCTCTCAAAACTCATTTAATACCTCCTGAAATAAAAATTTACTGTTGTTTAATTATACCACAAAAACCCCTTCAGATCAAGATATTTAGACTGATTATCAATGAACAACCCTAAATCTATTTCAATTTAATCCTCACAAACTTCCGCTTTCCAACCTGTAAAACCTGCCCATTTTTTAGCTTAACCTTCTTCTCGTAGTCGGTTATTTTTTTGTCATCCAATTTAACTCCACCTTGCCCAATCAAGCGCCGCGCTTCACTTCTACTAGAGGTTAGTTTATTTTTAGTAATTAGATCTACTAGCAGCACCGAGTCACTAGTTACTTTAATCTCAGAAATATCACTAGGCTTTTCTTTATCCCGAAAAACTTTATTAAACTCTTTCTCCGCTTTCTGGGCATCTTTTTTACTATGAAACCTCGTCACAATTCTCTTAGCAAGTCGCGCCTTAAGATTACGGGGATTGATAGTTTGTTTATTAAAAGAATCTTTAAAACCTTCAATTTCTTCTGGAGGAGTGTCAGTTAAAAGTTCAAAATAGTTAATAATTAACTCGTCGGGAATAGACATAATCTTACCAAATTGATCTTTAGGAGATTCAGTGATTCCAATGTAATTACCCAAACTCTTACTCATCTTATCTTTGCCGTCAGTACCTACAAGTAAAGGAACAGTCAGAATATCCTGTTGAGCTTGCCCAAGACGCTTTTGCATCGTCCGTCCAGCAAGCAAATTAAATTTTTGATCAGTGCCGCCAATCTCAAGATCAGCTTTCAGGGCATAGGAGTCGTATCCCTGCATGATTGAGTAAAATAGCTCGTGGAGACGGATGTCGCTCTTGCTCTTTAATCTTTTCACAAAATCATCCCTTTCTAGAATCCTTGCAACACTGAAATGGGTTGAAAGTCGAACTAAATCGGAGAAACCCATTTTATCAAACCATTCACTATTGTGACGAACTTCAGTTTTATTAAGGTCAAGAATTTTACCTACTTGATCAAGATAGGTCTTAGCATTTTTTTTAATCTCTTCTTTGCTTAAAATCGGACGGGTCTTTTTTTCTCCTGAAGGATCACCAATCCGAGTCGTCGCATCACCAATTAAAAAGATTACTTGGTGTCCGGCTTCCTGAAATTGTTTTAGTTTAAAGAGAGGCACAGTGTGTCCCAAGTGAAGATCGGGAGCAGTAACATCGACACCTAACTTTACACGTAACTTTTCCCCAGACTTGAGTTTTTTTTCTAAGCTCTTTTTATCAATTGCCTCTTCCACTCCGCGAGACAAAAGCTCTTCAATGACCAAGGGATCAGTGTTAACGGTCATGATAAGGTTAATAAAGTTAGAAAATATATCTAAACTGTTTTTATTATAGCCCAAGTTTGGTATAATAGCTAATGATTGTACTTCTAAAATAATCATTATGGCTAAAGCAAAAAAAGCAAAACCTCGAAGTTTCAAGAAGACAAAGCTTAAAACTACCCCCAAGCAGAAATTCACTTTTAAGAAAGCCTTGCGGCATCCGATCCAGTGGTTCAAAAGCTTGGATCGCAAGCAAAAGATTTTAGTGATTGCAGTTGCAGCTGTGATCGTATTCTTTTTATTTACAGGAGGACTTTTTGCTTATTATAGTAAAGATCTTCCTGATCCGAATAAAATCAATAGTGGCTTGGCACAGTCCTCAATGATCTATGACCGCGATGGGAAGTTACTCTATGAAGTACATGGTGATCAAAGAAGAACTTTAATCGGCTTTGATGAAATGCCAGACACAATCAAATGGGCGACAGTTGCAATTGAAGATGTAGATTTCTACAAACATCACGGGA
>SOKK01000053.1 GCA_004374725.1 Patescibacteria group bacterium
GAGAAGCTAGAAGGTTTGGGAATGAAAGCCAGCAAGCCGGATTTCAAAACCTCTATTCGAATTGTCAGTGCTGCGCTTAAAGAGAGTGAAGCAGAAATAAACCTGGGCAGTATTTTGAGTGCTTTTATGCAATTTAATTCTCCTAACCTGAACGGTTTGAGACCAATTAAACCGTGGTATTTGAAGAAGCCTTGGAAGAGTTTCTTTCCTTTCGCTCAGGCGGTTAAGAAAGCAAAAGAAAAGAGAATTATTAAACGTTATATTTTCCGTTATTTTCCAGGGCGCAAAAAAGAGATTATGATTCTGAGCACTGAGGAGCTTGCAAGTATTTTTCACTTCCCGAATAAGAATTTGGATACTCCGCATGTTCAGTGGCTGGAAGCAAAGAAAGCTCCGCCTCCTTCTAATCTTCCAAAGGAAGGTTTGGTTTTGGGCGAGTCTGACTATCGTGGTGTGGAACAACTTGTTCGAATGAAAGATGATGATCGTCGCCGTCATATGTATATGATTGGGCGCACGGGTACGGGTAAGTCTGTCTTCTTGGCCAATGCTGCAATTCAAGATATTCAAAATGGGCGTGGGGTTTGTGTGATTGATCCCCACGGCGATTTAATTGATGATATTCTACCCTACATTCCAAAAGAAAGAATTAATGATGTTGTGATCTTTGACCCTGCAGATACGGAAAAACCTCTCGGTTTAAATATGTTAGATTACAAAGATGAGCATGAGAAGGATTTTGTGGTTGGCGAGATGATCTCAATTTTCCATAAGCTTTACGAGGAGTTCTTGGGCCCGCGCTTTGATCACATTGTCCGGAATGCTTTCTTAACAATCATGGCAGACCCAAGTACGGGTTCAACTTTGCTTGAGCTTCCACGGATTATTACTGATACTAACTTCCAACGTTTAAAATTAGCGAAGTTAAAAGATCCAGTTGTACATGCTTTCTGGGACCAGGAAATGGCACAAACAACTGACTTTCATAAATCAGAGATGCTAGGACCGGTGATTTCAAAGATCGGGGCCTTTATGACTAATGAGATGATGCGGAATATCATTGGTCAGCAGAAGTCCACCTTTGATATCAAGGAAATTATGGATAAGGGTAAGATTCTTTTAGTGAAACTTTCCAAGGGCAAGATTGGTGAGTTGAACATGAAGCTTCTTGGTTTGATTATTGTGGCCAAGATTCAAATGGGAGCAATGGCGAGAGCAAATATTCCTAAAGAAAAACGGCGTGATTTTTATCTCTATGTTGATGAGTTTCAAAATTTTGCGACAGATTCCTTTGAATCAATTTTGTCTGAGGCGCGCAAGTATAATTTAAATCTAATCATTGCCCACCAGTATATTGCTCAGATTGAGGAAGCGGGAGAGATGCACGGTATTCGAGCACGCTTGCGAGAAGCAGTTTTTGGCAATGTCGGTACAATTCTTTGTGGTCGGATTGGACCGGAGGACGCTGAAATTATGGAGCGGGTTTTTGCGCCGACTTTTGATCAGCATGACCTTTTGAACATTGATAAGTTCCATGCCTCAGTAGTGCTTTCAGTTGATAATGCAGCCAGCAAGCCCTTTGATATGAGACTGATCCCGCCCAAGAAAGGCGGCGATCCACGCTTGGCAGAAGCTATTCGCGAGACTTCTCGTCTGACGCACGGGCGAGATAAGCAGTCGGTGAATCAGGAAATTATTGAGCGGATGAAGTTGGGCCAGCCGGCACGGAGGATGCCTCCTCGCACCCCCTTCACAAGTTTAAAAAGGTAAAGATAATTATGGAAAAGTTTGAAAATCCTCCTGAGATAAGCCCCGATCAATCTCGTTTGGAAGAGATAATGGATTATCCTGTGATTCAACAAGAGTTACAGGAGACTTCTTTAAGGCATTACCAGCAAGCGGTGGAGGACGTTAAGTATATCCTTGACGGGAAGCGGGATGAAAAAACCGAAGAAATCGCTGAAAGATGGGATGACTTGCATAATTTAGTTTATAGTGAGCGGCTTTCGCAAAAAGCTCTTGAGGAGTTTGAGCAGAGGATGGGCAAAGTAACCCCTGTAAATCTGAAGCAGTTTGATTCCCTAGAGAGAGCAAAGATTTTTAAAGGGGAAGAAGGGGATAATACTTTTCTTTTTGTGGAAGCGACTTGTGACCAGTGTGGCTGTAAAAAATTCTTTGAGACTAATAATCACTCCGGCAAGTTTAATCTTCCTTTTGCAAATAATGGCAGTGTTAATAATTTTGTTAGAGGTTTTGCCTCTCTGTTGGAACAA
>SOKK01000086.1 GCA_004374725.1 Patescibacteria group bacterium
TTGAAAAACTCCCTTTAAAATGCTAAATTTAGAGTGCCCTGTCACACGACGGGTCTTTAAGGCAAACCTTCAATTTATCTTTAAATCAAAACCATGGATACCAAACTCACTAGTCGCGTAAACAAACTTTTGCTTCCCTCCCAAGAAAGCAACTTTTTCTCACACGCTTTAGAAATTACCCCCCAAGAGCTTTCCCAAAAACCTCTCGGGAAGCTATTAATTGTTGCTGAAATTGCCAGTCCCAGCGAGGATAATCAAGAGGTTGGTGAAACTCTAATTGATAGCGTAAAGACAGAATATTACAAAGATTCTTCCCGCGATATTCTAGAAAGTTTTGAAGCAGCACTACAAAAAGCCAATGAGACCCTTGCAGATCTCACCGAGGCTGGCAAAACCAACTGGCTAGGAAAACTGCATATGATTATTGGAGTTTTAAATAACGACACTCTTCATCTCGCCCAAGCTGGGAACGCAGAAGCATACCTTGCCCGCGGAGAACAAATCGTAAAGATTAGTGAGGGACTTACTGAAACTTCCGATAAAAAAACTCAACCCTTAAAAACTTTTGAAAATATTGCTTCTGGAAACATCGAAGAGGGCGACAGAGTAATTTTAAGTACCCCTGAACTTTTCTATCATATTTCTTTAGAAGAACTGAGGCGCGAAGTTTCAGATAAAAGTCCCGAAGAAGCCGTTTCTGGACTTGCACAAAAACTTAAAGGTGAGGAAGGAATTGGCAATCTCGCAGCCCTGATTGCAGAAACAACTACTGAAGACAAACTTTCAGGAGAGCCGCTCCCTAAAGCTGCGGCAGCCCTTAAAAAAGAACCTGTTGTTGAGGATGTAAAAGAAGTAAAAGCAGATGCCAAAAGCTTTGCCCAAAAAACCAAAGACATTTTCAAAACCGCAAAAGAAAAACTAAGCAAGGATAAAAAACTTGAAGTTCCCCCCAAGGAAACCTCAGAAGCCCCTGAAGAAATCAAAGCCCCGATTGCACCAAAACCCCCAACTAGCGAAAAGCCACAAAAACCGAATAAATTCGCAACTGGTCTTAAGAAGTTCAGCAGAAAAGTCAGTGCAATTGCTGCAAAAATTAATCAAAGCTCCTTAAATAAGAATCGCTTCCTTCTAGGAGCAATTTTAGTTCTAATTTTAGTTTTGTTTATTAGTGGAGGGATCCTAATTTGGCAAAAAAACAAGGACTCCACCAAAAATCTCTATCACGATAAACTGATCGAGGCCCAAGAGAAACAAAAAGCTGCTGAAGATGCTTTAATTTATGACAATGAAATTAGAGCACGTCAGCTTCTTGTTGAAGCATCCGGCTTGATTGATGAAGTGCTGGACTCCAAGCACTATAATAATGAAGCAAGTGATTTAAAAGGTAAAATTCAAATTACCCTCGACAAAATTAACCACATCACAAGGATTGAAAACCCCAAAGCCATCACGGATTTTAGTACCCTCCCTTCTACAGAAACCCTAGGAACCCTGATCGCCTTGGATAAGTATCTCTATACTTTCAATCCTGGAAGCGCAGGAGTTTTTGGCACCCCTCTTGAAAAACCAAAGGCCGAAACAATGACCGAACCTTCAATTAGCATTGGGAAATTAAAATGCGGGACAGTAATGAAAGACCAAGGAATCTTAGTTTTCTACAACGAAGTAGGTGGAATCTATGAGTTTGATCCAGACACCGGAAAATTAGAAAAGAAAGAATTGGAAGAAGGCACTTCTTTAGCAAGGGCCGAGGCAATTGCGACTTACTTTTCCAACATCTATCTACTCGATCCTTCCCAAAACCAAATCACAAAACACAACCGCACGATCACGGGCTACGGTCGCGGCGAGAATTATCTCACCGATGAAACTGTAAGTTTAGATGGTGCAGTTTCAATGGCAATTGATGGTTACGTTTATGTCTTAAAAAATGACGGGGAGATCATTAAGTTACTGAAAGGAAAACCAACTACATTCGAAGTTAGTAATCTCCCTGATCCTCTGAAAGACCCAACCCTAATTTTCATCAATCCTGATACTGACTATCTCTATGTTTTGGACAAAGGCAATGGCAGAATCGTGGTTCTTGACGACAAAGGTGGTTTCGCTGCTCAGTATGTTGGGGAGGAATTAAAAGAGGCCACCGGCATCTACGCTGATGAGCAAGGTAAGAAAGGGTATTTCTTAAGCGGGCAGAGAATTTATC
>SOKK01000080.1 GCA_004374725.1 Patescibacteria group bacterium
CTGGGGTAATTACAACCCTGGGGATTTTAGTAGGCGTTGGCACAATCACAAATTCAAAGGAAGCAGTTTTGGCGGGAGTCATCTCGATCGCAATTGCTGATTCTCTCTCAGACGCAACGGGAATGCACTTGGCAAAAGAAGCGGAAGGCGAGTGCCGTTCCGGTGAACTTTGGGCAATCACAGTCGCAACTCTTTTTGCGAAATTTTTCTTCACAATTATCTTTGTGTTACCGATATTACTTTTTGATCTGATGGGTGCGATGATCACAGGAATTGCTTTGGGGTTTGTGTTACTTTCCTTACTCAGTTTTATAATTGCGAGAATTCGTAAACAGAAACCTTTCAAACCGGTTTTAGAACATAACCTAACTGCACTTTTGGTAATCACTCTGACTTACTTAGTGGGCTATCTTGTTCATCGTTTTATTTCTTAATCAATCAATTAATATGGATTGGATTGACATTTTGCTTACAATTGTAATAGGTCTTGTGATTTTGGTTGTGGGAATTTTTTTAGGGCGTAAGTTTGGGCTGAATAAACTGCGGAGAATAGTAAAGTAACAAATTGCAGGTATCAGATGTCAGGGTGTAGGTTGGTTGCTATCTGTGACCTGCTACCTGTTTTATATCATTGACACTTAAGAAATTTTCCCTTAGACTAGGTTTGAGGAGACTTTGATTCTCCAAGTTTTTGTGTAACTCTTTTATTTATGCCGACAACTAATCAGCTTGTCCGTAAGGGTCGCAAGCGTAAAATACAGAAAAGTAAATCACCTGCTTTGCAGAGGATGTTTAACACACTTAGGCGTAAGCCAACCTTTCCTCAGAAAGGCTGTCCGCAAAAGCGTGGAGTGTGTGTTAAAGTTGCGACGGTAACTCCTAAAAAGCCAAACTCTGCCCTGCGTAAAATTGCAAGGGTGAGGTTGGTTAATGGTATGGAAGTAACTGCCTATATTCCAGGGATTGGACATAACCTTCAAGAACACTCTGTGGTCTTAATCCGTGGTGGACGTGTCAAAGATCTTCCAGGAGTGCGTTACCATATTGTAAGGGGGGTTCTGGATACTGCTGGTGTGAGTGACAGAAAAGGAAGCCGTAGTAAGTATGGAACTAAGAAAGAAAAGAAATAAAATAATTAATAGTTATTGATTGATTCATGTCTCGAAAAAATCGTTTTCGTAAAATTGAAATCAGACCTGATCCCAAATACCAAAATCTCTTGATAAGTAAATTTGTTAACCGCTTGATGTTAGGAGGGAAAAAGTCAGTTGCTCAAAAAATTATTTACAGTGCTTTAGATGTGATTAAGGAGAAGGCCCAGAAGGATCCGGTTGAAATTTTTGAGGGTGCAATTAAGAGGGTATCTCCAGTTTTAGAGGTAAAGGCAAAACGAATCGGAGGTGCTAATTACCAGATCCCTTATGAAGTGAGAGGAGAAAGAAGAGAAGCGCTAGCGTGTCGCTGGATCATTGAAGCAGCACGGAGCAAAAAGGGAAAATCAATGGCGGATAAGTTAGCTCTTGAATTGATGGCAGCTTCTAAAGGAGAAGGTCATGCTTATAAGAAAAAGGAAGACACTCACAGGATGGCAGAAGCTAACAAAGCTTTTGCTCATTATGCGAGGTATTAAAGAAATGGGGAATGGGAGATGTAGGATGTATGTTGATTGGAATAATTTATAGAAATATGAAAATAATTAAAACACTCTTACTTTCTTTGCTGGGATTATTTCTACCAGCAATCACTCTCGCTGGGAGAGGGGAGGGAACAGGTTTGTTTGCGGGATTGATTGGGCTGTTTATTTTCGTGATCTACTTTGTTTTTATTGGTGGCTTTATTATTCTGGGTATTTTGGGAACGGTGGTTTGGGTTTGGATGTTGGTTGATTGTGCAAAGCGTGAATTTAAAAATGAAAATGATAAACTTCTTTGGATCTTGGTAATTGTCCTGGCGGGTGTTGTCGGAGCGATTGTTTATTACTTTGTTGTTAAAAAGCAATCAAATAAAAAAGTAGTCAAGAAGCCGAGATCAAAAAAAGTTGCTAAGAAAAGAAGTTCTAGGAAGAAATAGTTAACGGTTAATAGTTGCTAAATCCTGTAACTCATAACTATTAACTGTTAACTACCAACTAAGTTTATGGCAAGAGAATATTCCCTGGAAAAAACCAGGAACATTGGAATCATTGCTCACATTGACGCTG
>SOKK01000052.1 GCA_004374725.1 Patescibacteria group bacterium
GACACGGTTGCCACGACGAGCGTTGTTGTCAATTAAAGCGTCGACAGCTTCCTGCAGCATTCTTTTTTCATTGCGACAGATTACTTCTGGTGCTCCTAGTTCGATCAGGCGTTTTAGGCGATTATTTCGGTTGATCACCCGGCGGTAAAGATCATTAAGGTCGGAAGCTGCAAAGCGGCCACCGTCTAGCTGCACCATTGGTCTTAAGTCAGGAGGGATAATTGGAATGACAGTGAGGATTGTCCACTCTGGTTTCATTCCAGATTCTCTTAGTCCTTTAATCAATTGAAGACGTTTTGTGATACGCTGGCGCTTTTGGCCGCTCTGGTTTCTCAGTTGGTTCTCGAGTTTTTTAATTAATTGGTCAAGATCAAATTGCTCGATAATTTCTCGGATTGTTTCTGCACCCATGCCGGCCGTGAAAACTTGTCCATATTTCATTGATAAGTTACGATATTCAATTTCGGAGAGAATCCGAAATTTTTTCAGTTCCGATAATTCTTTTTTTGCGATTTCCTTGGCATTATCTAATTTTTCAATTTCTTTTCCAATCTCCTCGCGTTTTTTAGTGATCTCATCTTGATATTTTTTTTGAATTCGGGATTTGTTTTTTGCATCTGTGGTAGAGAGTTCCTTTTGTTTCTTAGCATTTGTTTCACCTAAAACTTTCTTGAGTGCCAGGCTTAGTTCATTCTTGCGATTTTTTACTTCACCCTCTAGCTGTTTTAGGGCATTTTTCTTAGCTTCTTCATTAACTTCTTTGATAATGTAGCCAGCAAAATAAACGATCTTTTCGATATCTTTAGTAGAAATGTTTAAAAGTAGACTTAGCTTGCTAGAGGTGCCTCCTAAAAACCAAATGTGAGTAACGGGACTTGAGAGTTTGATATGGCCAATACGTTTACGACGGACAATAGAGCGAGTTACCTCAACCCCACAGCGATCGCAAACTACGCCTTTGTAGCGAATACGTTTATATTTGCCGCAATAACATTCCCAATCTTTTGTCGGACCGAATATTCTTTCACAAAAAAGCCCATCTCTTTCGGGACGTTGAGTGCGATAGTTGATCGTCTCAGGGCGGGTAACTTCACCATGAGAGCGTTTCAAAATTTCATCCGGGGAAAGGATTGAAAGGCGAATGGCGTTAAAGTCATTGATCGTAAAGGGATAGTTTTCACTGAGAGCTTCTTGAGACATAGTGATTTTCAATTATCAATTGTCGGTTGATGGCTAATAATTTATTTCTTCTTCTTTAACTTGGATTCCCTCTCCCTCGTTTTACCTCCTTGTTCTGTCTGGGGTGGTGTTGGGGTCGGGGTGGCGCTCCGCGCCACTTTTTCTTTTACTTCCTTTTCGGTTTTTTGCTCTTGAAGTAAACTAACATCTAAACTTAATGCTTCCAATTCTTTTAGGAGCACGTTAAATGACTCGGGAATTGTTGGAGGGGGATCGGCCCTGTTTTTAATAATTGATTCATACATTTTACTTCTTCCTAAAACATCATCGGATTTGATTGTGAGCAATTCTTGGAGGGTGAAAGCAGAACCGTAAGCTTCTAGGGCCCAAACCTCCATTTCTCCAAAACGCTGCCCTCCAAATTGAGCCTTCCCACCGAGGGGCTGCTGGGTAACAAGAGAATATGGTCCAATTTAACGAGAGTGCATCTTGTCTTCAACAAGATGAAGCAATTTCATCATATAGATCTGACCGACAGTTGTCTTATCATCAAAGGGTTCACCAGTTTGGCCATCGTAGAGCTGAACTTTGCCTGTTTTAGGAAAGTTTACCTGTTCTAGGAGACTCTCGACTTGTTCAGAGGATAGGCCATTGAAGGGAGGACTGGCAATCCTGTAGCCGAGTTTGGAGGCTGCCCAGCCAAGGTGAGCCTCCAGGATTTGTCCAATGTTACGACGAGAAATTACTCCGAGGGGGTTTAAGACAATATCAACGGGAGTGCCGTCCTCTAAGAAGGGCATATCTTCTTTGGGGAGGATCTTAGAAATAATTCCCTTGTTTCCGTGTCGCCCAGCCATTTTGTCTCCCACGGAGATTTTTCTTAGTTGAGCGACGTTCACTTGAATCATTTGCTTCACGCCAACCGCTAGTTCGTCACCATCTTCGCGGTTAAAGATTTTAATCCCAACTACTTTCCCGTGCTTGCCGTGAGGCAAGCGTAGGGAAGTGTCTTTAACATCTT
>SOKK01000008.1 GCA_004374725.1 Patescibacteria group bacterium
ATGCTTCAGGTAGCAAAAGAGCAGTTGGACAACAAAAAATGGAAATTGATCAAAGGTGATGCTTTCAAAGCTCCTTTCGAGGATAATGAAATAGATGTCATCACAACCTTCAGATTTATTAGACACTTCCGAAAAAAAGACCGAGTTAGGATCTACAAGGAGATTCAAAGAATCCTCAAGCCAAACGGGATATTAATCTTTGAAGCTTTCAATAAAGAAATGGGAGAGTATGCCAAGAAAGCTACCGGGATTAGTAAGCCTTCCGCCTTTACCAAACCAGTTTACGATGAGCTTTGGAGTCGTGAAGGATTGATTAAAGAGTTAGACCAAGCCGGCTTTCAAGTAAAAAAACTTTATCCTGTTTTAAATTTTTTCAAGTGTCAGCACTTTTTCTCTCGGATCTCCAATAAACTTTCAGAAATTTTCCATCTTAACTTAATCAATTGGCTCACAAAATGGATTTTAAGATTCTGGGATATCATTCCAACTAAAACTACTCATCAATGGGAGGTAATCGCTCGCAAAAAATGAAATCTTTTTCTCATAACATAAAAGTACTCTACCACGGAGAAAGGAATAGCTACAAATTCCTCCGCTGGGACGCCGTTGGTCAAGAGCTTAATTTTCTTTCCCGCCACTTTGGAAATCTAATTTTCGGATATGTCACTCCTTTGACCAGATATTTATTCTACTTCGCTTTGAGGTTACCACCCTTCCTTGAAAGTCTTTATTTTCACCGTGTAATTGCCCTCGACAAAAAAGTTGATCTGCACCATGTCTTTTACCCCCATCTTCATAATTTTCGATACTTCCGCCAGCTTAAAAAACCAATTGTCTACTCCAGTGTTGCAAGAAGGATGGGACATCCCAGCGACAAAAAACTAGTCGCAACAGCAAAAAAAATGCCCCACGTTAATTTCTTTGCGGTTGCCTGCAGGGAAGATAAAAGAACTTTGCTCCGGGAGGGAATCCAGAACGTTGAGATAGTACTGCCAGGGATTAATCTAAAAAAATTCTCCAAACTACCCTTTAACTCTAAACCTCAAAAAATTCTTTTAATGGGTACTTCTCCCCTGAACCCCGAGAAATTTAAAAACCGCGGGATTAACTTAATCCTTGATATTTTAAAAAAATTACCCGACCTAAAAGTAATTTTTCTCTGGCGTGGCATTGCTTACAAAGAAATGCTTCAACTGGTAAAGAAGGAAGGATTAGAGAACCAAGTTGAGATCATCAATCAACTTGTTAAGCCCGAGGAGTACTTGGAAAAATCTGCCGGAGCAATTGCAACCTTCATGGAAACAAAAGGGAACAAAGCTTACCCTAATTCAATTATCGAATCACTTGCCGCCGGAAGACCGGTAATTGTGAGCACCGTGATGCCGATTGCTGAAATAGTTAAGAAAAACAACTGTGGAGTCGTAGTAAAACCTGATCCCGAAAGCCTTTTTAAGGGAGTTCAGGAATACTTTCAAAACTACCAAAAACTAGCCAAAAACTGCTGTAAGACTGCCACTCTCTTTTCTGAAGAAAGACTGTTAAAAGACTATCAAAATATTTATCAGAAAGTTCTATGCAAGAACCACTAGTTTCAATTAGTATCCTTAACTGGAACGGCAAAAAAATGACTGCTGAATGTTTAAAGTCCCTAAAGAAACTTAAATATCAAAATTACGAAGTCATTGTTGTAGATAATGGCTCCAAAGATGGATCAGTGGAGTTTTTAAAAAAGAATTTCCCCGAAATTAATTTAGTTTGTCATAAAGAAAACAAAGGTTTCACCGGTGGACACAATGCCGCTCACTGCGTCATGAGAGGAAAGTATCTTTGCCTTTTAAATAATGACATGGTTGTAGACCCAAGCTGGCTGACCAAGCTAGTAAAGGCAATTGAAAAAGACCCCAAGATCGGTGCTTGCGGAGGAGGAATGTTTGAATGGAATAAAGATCATCCTGTCTATAATAAAAATAATCCTCTCTGGACGATTAGGTATATTAATAAATACACTGGCTTCCCTTGGCAGGAGAAAGACCATGAGGAATTTAAAGAAGCTGGTTATCTCTCGGGGGGAGCAACTTTAATTCGCAAGGATTTGATTGACAGAATCGGATTTTTTGA
>SOKK01000014.1 GCA_004374725.1 Patescibacteria group bacterium
CCATGTGTCGGTTGTCCAATGACTCAAATTGAAACCTTGGAAGAGGGTGCGAAGAAACATGGGATTAAAGATAAGAAACTAGAAAAGTTTATTAAAGAACTAAACGATAGTTGTGATTAGTTTGAACTTTGAACTATCTTTTGACTTTTGAATTGATTTAGTGTATATTGGGCCTGAAATAAGGTCCTCGGCACCTTGTTTTTAAAAAGAGAAAAAATGAATTTTTGGGAAGACAATAAGATCGTCCGCTTTTTTAAAGGAGCAATTAGAGAACTTAAGAAGGTCGTCTGGCCAACTAAAAGACAGGCCCTGCGACTGACTTTGATTGTGATTGCAATTGTGATTGCAACGGCAATTTTCTTGGGTGGCTTTGACCTGCTCTTTAGTGAATTAGTTCGAATTATTGTAACAAAAAGTTAAAATGGCTCAACAGATTAAGACAACTGAACCGAAGTGGTATGTCTTACATACCTACTCTGGCTACGAGGACAATGTCGCTAACAATTTGAAGCAGCGTATTGAGTCCTTGGACATGGAGGATAAAATTTTTGAAGTTCTAGTCCCTAAGGAGAAACAAATTGAAATCAAGAGTGGAAAACGACGAACCGTGGAGAAGAAGATTTTCCCTGGTTATGTTTTAGTAAAAATGTTGGTTGCTGAAGATTCTTGGTATGTTGTTAGAAACACTCCTAATGTGACTGGATTTATTGGTTCGGGAACAATCCCAGTTCCAATTGACGAAGCAGAGTTTAGGAAAATTAAAAAGCGAATGGGTGTTGAGGAACCGAAATATAAAATTGATTTTATTATTGGTGACCACGTTAAAATTACCGATGGGCCATTTAAGGATTTTGACGGGGTTGTGAATGAAATCGATGAAGATAAAGGGAAAATCAAGGTCTTGGTAAATATCTTTGGTCGCGAAACGCCTGTAGAATTAGATTTCTTACAGGCTAAAAAGGATTAATATTAAGGTGTCATTGCGAGGAGTCCTCCGCAACGCAGGGTTCGCAATGACAAATAGAAATCATGGCAAAGCCAGTCAAGACAATTGTAAAACTTCAGATTCCGGCAGGCAAAGCGAACCCAGCACCTCCAGTGGGGCCGGCTTTGGGTCAGCATGGTTTAAATATTCAGGACTTCTGCACAGCATTTAATGAGAAGACCAAGGATAAAAAAGGAGATCTAATTCCTGTTGAGATTACGATTTACGAAGATCGCAGTTTTGATTTTGTTACTAAAACTCCTCCTGCAGCGGCACTCCTGAAAAAAGCAGCGGGATTAGATAAAGGTTCCGGCGAACCGCATTCTGACAAAGTTGGCAAAGTTACTGAAAAGCAAGTGGAAGAAATCGCGAAAATTAAAATGGAGGACTTGAATGCAAATGACATTGAGGCTGCAAAGAAGATTGTAGCGGGGACTGCCAGGAGTATGGGGATAGAAGTTAAATGAATAATGAATAATGAATAATGAGTAATGTGTAATGAGAAAAAGAGATAGCAAGGGAAATCTACAGCATGAGGTTGTTTTTATTTATTTTTTAAGACTAAGGAATAAGAGTGAGAAGAGGTAAGAATTACAAAGAATCCAAAAAGCTTCTTGTAAAGAGAATCTATCCTCTGAAGGAGGCAATTGAGCTTGTGAAGAAAACAGCCAAAACAAAGTTTGATGGCTCAATAGAGCTTCATGTTGCTCTAGATTTGGGTAAAAAAGGTGATCAGTCAGTAAGGGGTACTGTTGACCTTCCAAATCCTACTGGGAAGAAAGTTAGGGTAGCAGTTTTTGTAGAAAAGGCTAAACAAGCCGAAGTGAAAAAAGCAGGCGCTGAGATTGTGGGGGAGAATGATTTAATTGAAAAAGTGAGCAAGGGTTTCTCTGATTTTGAGGTTGCGATTGCAACTCCGACGATGATGAAGAAAATGGGGAAGCTTGGGAAAGTTTTGGGGCAAAAGGGTTTGATGCCGAGTCCGAAAGCAGGAACAATTACTCCCGATCCAGCGAAATTAGTAGAACAATTCCAAAAGGGTAGAATAGAAATTCGCGCTGACAAACTCGGTAGCGTTCATCAAGTAGTCGGCAAGGTTTCTTTTGATGA
>SOKK01000062.1 GCA_004374725.1 Patescibacteria group bacterium
AACCCCGATTGCCTGGACCAAAACCAGGTGTCCTACCATTAGACGACTCTCGAATGTGAATTAAAAATTATTTTCTCTTAACTCGATAACCGCTATTGGTATCTTCTATTTCAAACCCTTTTTTCTCAATCTCTTTTCTCAACTTATCAGACTTTACAAAATCTTTGTTTTTGCGGGCTTTGTGACGTTCGTCAGCGAGTTTTTTAATTGAAGTAGGCATAGTAGTTGAAATAGGTTCAGAAAAGTTAGTACCTAGGATTTTATCAGCAGTTTTCAATAGTTTAATACTGGTAGTTCTGTTTACAATGGCAATTGCTTTGGGAGTATTTAAATCATCTTCCAGTGTTTTTTCTAAGTCGATGATATCTTTAGAATTATCTTGGTTTTTAATTTTGCTATCAATAACGTCCCAAAAAGTTTTTTTCAAAATTGTCTTTGCTTGTTTTAAACTATCTTCACTGAAGTTAATTTTGGAATTATATTTCCCACTTAAAATTGCTAGCTTAAACACTTCAGGACTATATCCCATTTTCCCTAAATCTTCTAACGTGTAAACATTCCCCTCTGACTTTGCCATCTTCTTACTGTCAACTAGGAAATGCCGGCGGTGAATCCAATATTTTACGAAAGGTGACTTTCCGGTGTAGGACTCGGATTGGGCGATTTCGTCTTCGTGGTGCGGGAAGATGTTATCTTCTCCCCCGGTGTGGATGTCAATTTGTTCCCCTAAATATTTAATACTCATCGCTGTGCATTCAATGTGCCAACCAGGATAGCCTCTCCCCCACGGACTGTCCCATTGCATCAAGTGTTCCTTGGGAGCTTTAATCCAGAGGGCAAAATCATAAGGAGTTTTCTTTTCCGGATCTACTTTAACGCGTTTGCCCTCCTGGAGTTTATCTAAAGTATTCCCGGATAGTTTGCCATAATCTTTAAACTTACTAACATTGAAATAAACTCCTTTGGAAGTTTCATAAGCGTAACCTTTTTCGACTAGGTCTTTTATCACTTTGATCATATCGTTTATATGATCGGTCGCGCGAGCAATGATTATATCTTCTGTATTTTTAATCTCACCTTTTTCTACGTCATAGGCCTCAGCAATTTTTAAATTCAGTTTCTTTGCCGCTTTGAAAAATTCTTTCTCGTAGTAACGTGCAATCACTAAAGGATCTTTGCCTTCCTTTTTTGCTTGGGCGATGATTTTATCCTCTCCCCTGTCGGATGTTGCTAGATCATCTTCAGTAAGATGGCCAACGTCGGTGATATTCATCACTTGTTTGACCTTGTAGTCTTTGTATTCTAAGTAGCGTCTTAAGATGTCAGACATGATGTAGCGTGCCAGGTTGCCAATATGCGGCTTGGCGTAGACCGTTGGCCCGCAGTCATACATTAAGACAACCTTGTCTTTTATAGGTTTAAAAGGATCTTTTTGCTTGGTGAGAGAGTTGTAGAGCTTTAACATCGTATGAGGTGAGAGGTGAAAGGTGAGAGGTGATAGATTACTTATCCCCTATCCCCTTTCACTTTTCACCTGTTTTTAATAGTCCCTTCGTTCTTCCAACGCCCGGATTAAAGTAACCTCGTCGGCATATTCCAAATCTCCTCCCATTGGCAGCCCCCTTGCGATTCTAGTTACTTTTAGTTCTAATGGTTTAATTAATTTTGCAATATACATTGCGGTTGCCTCGCCCTCTAGGCTGGGATTAGTTGCGAGAATTACTTCTTTGATCTTTCCATTATTTTCTTTAAGATTCTTGAGGAGTTCTTTAATTCTTAAATCTTGTGGTCCAATTCCTTCCAGGGGTGAAATCACTCCTCCAAGGACATGGTAAAGTCCATCGTAGTGGTCAGTTTTTTCAAGAGCGAGAATGTCCAAGGGTTCTTCTACGACACAAATTTTAGAGGGATCTCTGGAAGGGTCGCTACAGATTTTGCAGGGGTCAGATTCGGAAATGCTGTAACATTTTGAGCAAAAGACTAGGTTTTCCTGAAGTTCTGAAATAGCTTTACCTAAAGATCCTACTTCACCTTTTTGCGATTTGAGTAAATAAAAAGTCAGGCGTTGGGCGGAACGTGGTCCAATGCCTGGGAGCTTTGAGAACTCTTCGATTAATTTTTGAACGGACTGCGGAATAAAATTCATAGTTTCTACATACCAAGGTCGCCCATCATGCCGCGCATTTTTTTGGCGACGGTCTTCTGGGATTCTTTTGTTGCTTTATTAAGAGCGTTTTTTAATTGCTCACCAACTTTTTCTTTGTCTCCAAAATCAAAGTCATCGTCAAAGCTAATTGATTGTAATTCTTGAGCACCATTCATTACGATTTTAATGCCGTCTTTCTCATACTCGATAATCTCGGTTTCCATTTGTTTTTTTAATTCTTGCGCTTGCTTTTGCATCTCGCGCATCTGTTGCATTTTTCCAAACATACTTACTTCCTTTCGTAGTAAATTAAACTTTCGTTATCAAATTGATAGATTTCTTTTTGTTTGAATTGTGAGGGAACTTTGGGTAGCGGAGGATCTCCAAAATCAACAGTGTCGATTATCCAGAGGTGCTTAGTTTCTCCAAGGTAACTCTTAAGATCTTCTATAATATCATTTTTTTCAATCAGTGCGTTTCCGGAATAATGGTGGATCTCATCAGTTATGATTATTCCCTCTTTGTTTTCATTATAGTATTTAAATGGAATGAAAGTAAAGGAAGAAGAATGGATAATTTTCTCATTGGACCTATGTTTTTCTTCAAGTTTTGCGCTCAGTTCCCGCATGCCTTTTTTGGGGGCGTCTAGACCAAAAACGTTTGTGGAAGCTAGTAGAATTGCAATAATCGAAATTATTATCATACCTCCAATTAGCATTTTGCTATTCTTAATCTGGTTAACAAAAAGGCCTAGAATAATGAATACTGCAACCCCTGCAAAGATAAAGTAACGGTCAAGGAAAACTGAATGGTACAACGAAACTAAAATTCCGATGATAATTGGGACGAAGAGATAGCTAAGGATTAATATGAAGGCACTTTTTTCAGTGGATTTTTGCTTAAACTTTTTGAATAGAACAATAACTATCGCAACGATTAGAATTAGTGGGATTGTGTTGATCAGGAAAGTTTTAGTTTCAATACTGCCAATTGTGATTACAAAGAAGGTTCGTAAGACACTAAAGAGGGAAATTACAGGAATCCAAAAATCTTCTCGTACTTGATTAGATTGTTTTAAGAGAATTGGTAGCCAGGGTAAATAAAAAACTGCTGTGAATAGAATACTCAGGCCAAAGTGCCACCATTTTTTGAGCAAGTTTGTTCGCTCTTTCTTTGGTAGCACGATCAGGCCTAGTAACACTCCAGCTATTTGAGCGATGACAGTGAAAATTAAGAAGTAGTGGGTATAAATTGCAAGGATGGTAAAAACAACATAGCCAATCCAGTAATAGAGATTGAGTCGGGCTTGATTATTGTGAAGTGCTTTCCAGAGATAGAATGTGGACATCACTGCCAGGAAAGCACCGAGTGTGTACATGCGTACTTCCTGACTGTACTGAATAAAGAAAGGAGCGATCGTAATTAGGAAACTTGAGATCAATGCTACTTTTCTATTGAAAAGGTTTTTAACAAGAAAGTAGACAGCAATGATTAAAAGCATTCCGAAAAGTGCCGAGAATCCTCGCAGGGCTAATTCACTTTCTCCAAGGATTAGAGTCCAGAGTTTGAGAAGGAAATAGTAAAAGGGAGGGTGGACATCATGAACTCCCTTCTCGATGATCTCTGGGAGAGGATTTCTAACCATCACGGCACTGAAAGCTTCATCGTACCAAAGGCCGCTCTTGGTAATATTAAAAAATCTCAAAAATCCCCCCAGAACAATAAAGAAGGTTAGAAAGAATGTTTGTGGGGTAAAAAGTTTTTTCAAGATTTGTTTGTGCTTTACTCTTGGCATTTTTTATTTCTTATACTTTCCCCTAATTAGATTCCATTTCACTTTCAAAAGATCAAAAATTGACTTTAAATAGACCTTCAGAAAAGACATCTTGGTTTTTGAAACATCAGTCCAGGTGATTCCGACTTCTTTGATTTTAAAACCCAACTGCTTTCCAATTGTCAAGGTTTCCATATCAAACACCCAACCAGACAACACTTGCTTGGGAAAAATCGCTTTTGCGGCCTCATTAGTGAAACATTTAAAGCCACACTGGGTGTCTTTTAGCCCAGGTAGAATTATAAGTTGAATTAGAAGGTTTCCTCCTCTGCCGAGAATCCTCCGAAGCAAGGGTTGCTTTACTTTGATATTACTGCCCTCTATGGCCCGAGAGCCAATCACAATATGATAACCCTGGTCAAAATAAGGAAAAAATTTGTTGACCTCATCAATCTTAGTTGCGTTGTCAGCGTCAGTGAACAAAACAAACTTTCCTTGAGCCTCTTTAGCACCGTGAACAACTGTATATCCTTTACCGCGGTTAGGGTCATTTTCTACTAATCGTAAATTATCCATTACTTGCATTTTTCCTTTTATAATCTCTGCGGTTTTATCGGTGCTACCATCATTGACGACAATAATTTCGGAAGTACAAGATTGTCTTAAGAGAAACTGATGAATATCAACAAGAGTGTCATTAATCACTGCCTCTTCATTGTAAGCAGGGATAATCACAGATAAATAGGGCTGTTTTTTTGTTCCCAGATCTTTCATTATTTGATTAAGTAAACTTTGAAAATTTCCTGGTCGAATTTATTCTTAACAGTTTCTTGGGGCTCTAGCTTCTTTAGTTGCTTAGACCGATCCGCAAGTTGCAAGAAGTCCCGACTAAGCACGAGGTAGAAATTCTTTTCAATTAATTTTGTCATTTTGATTAGTTCATCTAACTCTCTCTCGTCACCTGAAAATCGCTTGTAACCGGCATTTTCATCGGTAATAAATTCTAGGCTTTGCTCGGAATAGTTATCAATTAAGACGATCGGACTATTGTAGGAATTACGATTAAGATGTTCGCCTAACTCTCTTAAGTCCGAACGAAACTCTGAGTAAACTTCTTCTTTCTCCGCATAAGTTACAAAATAGCGTCTGTAATTATCATAGGTAATTGAAGCAAGGAAAACAATCCCTAAAACTAATATAATAACTCCAGAGAGAAATTTTTTAGTCCTGAAAAAGTAACGGAAAGGCAAAGTGGCGAGAAGATAAATAAAAGGCAATACTCCAATTGCTCTTAGGGCATGCGGTACTCCCTCAGCGGTAAGAATAGACGGTAGAAGCATCACAAATAGCCCGGTTAGAATTAAAAAATAACGAGTTTTTTTGAAGTTCACAATTGTAATTAAGATTCCCCAGAGGAAAAGAATCCCGACCCAGAAATTTAACATCGGCATCCCAACTAGATTATGTCGCCAGTTATAGTCCCCGGTGAAATTGAACATCCCTAAAGTTTTAACTGTACTCGTAAAAGCAGTTTTAATAAATCCTCCTTCCCAGAGATCAGGGTTAAAAATAGATACTCCTCCTGCCCGGCCCAGAAAATCTTCCGGATGGAAAATAGAATGGACTAAAAATGGCATTGCAACGATAAATGCTGAAATCAGGAATATCACGACCCCTTTCCTTACTAATTTTGACTCCCAAAAGCGTTTTTTCTGAACAAAATAGTAATACAGAAATAATAGCAGCAAAATCAAGGGAACCATCCGGAAAGCAATATAGCTGTAAACTCCTAGCCCCAGAAACACTCCTGAAAGGACCCAGAAGACTACTTTTTTACTACGATAAGCTTTAATTAGAAAATATAAGAGACCTATTGTAATAAGTGGTACCAGAATACCTCGGAAACCATCTCTGGAAAAAGTAAGGTGCCAAGTGGAAATAGAAAATAAGAATAATGCAATCAGCCCGATTTTACGTCCAAAGAGTTCTTTTGCGAGAAAATAGAACAGAATTAAGGTGAAAATTCCAATTAAAGCTGAGGTGGCATGCAAGGACCAAACAGAACTTCCAAATAGTTTAAAAACTCCAGCAACTAAATAAACATACAGTCCTTCCCTACCACCGTTATCTTCAAAAAAGACCTGAAAATTTTCTCCTTCAGCTATCTGGTTAGCGTTGGTCCCATTTGCGGCTTCGTCAGGATAAACCCCAAAAGGAATTTCATTTAATTGATAGAATCTTAGGAAAATTCCTAGAACAATCACTAACGCGACTAGAATAGTGATAAGAGTTTTAATTTGAATTTGGCTTAGTTTCACCGTGTTTAAATTACTTCAAAAATAGTAATTACTTTGTTGTCAAAAACTTTCTTGAGGCCGAGTAACTCGACTGGAGGATTAAACTCTTCTTCCTCACTAATATAGATTAGCTTAATTTTGTTGTCCCCAAGAAGCTTTTTCATATCAGTTATATTCATCTTTCCTCGAAAAAAACTTTCTACTTGGACTACTTTATCATCATAAAAGTTAGTCGTCTCGCTCCAATGTCCAATATAAACCCTCGCGCTTGCTTTCCAAACCAAATAGCCGCCACGAAAGTCCTTGCTTAAGACAAGTGGATGATCAGAATAATTCTCTTTGATCCATTCAAAAGATTCCTTTTCGGAATCAGAATAATAGATTTCTCTATTTTGAGTACTGACTGGTTGGAAATAGTCGCTATAAATTGGAACAATTGAAAGTGAGCTAATAGCTATAATAACTGCTACCAAAGAGATCGCAAGCCATCTTTTTAGTTTCAACCATTGCAACAGAAACACCAGTCCGATCACCCCCAAGATTACAAGAGGAATTTGGGCACCTTCAATTAACTTCCTTTGAAAACTCAAAGGAATCGCAATTGCGAGGAAGTTCACAACCCCCCACAGAGCGATGACATAGTATTTGATCTTATCTTTAGACTTGAAAATATAATAGAGACCGACTACTGCCAAGATTGCAATTAGTCCATAGCCAAGGAAATAAACTA
>SOKK01000030.1 GCA_004374725.1 Patescibacteria group bacterium
ATTTCAAGTAAAAATATGTGGATAACTACTACTAAAATATGGTCAAAATTTGAACTCAATTTTAAGAAAAGAAAGACAAAAATCGCCCCGAGGGGCAATTTTTAAAAGATAAGGGGAGAACTTGATCTCCCCCTTTTAAATCTCTTTTGATTAAAGTTTGCTTATCTTTTTCCTGTTAACTCTTTCCAATGAGTTTTTGGACGATATCTGATTGAACCTGCCTTACATAAAGGACATTCATCGGGCGGAACAGCCCAGATTTCTGTTTCAATCAGGGCTATAACCTTTCTGTCGCCATAGCTATCAACAGGTAGCTTAGGTGGACGATGGACAAAGATTCCAATATAAGGAATCCAATTGACAGGATTTGGATTTCCAGAACCTACCGCCTCTATAACCGCATTTAACGTTTTTGAGGTAGTGGTCAGTTCTTCAATCTGTAGGACTGTGTCATCTTCTGGAATCGCGATTCTTTTCCAAAGCATTTTTCCCTTCTGATCCGGGTCCTTTTCGGTAAACATAGAAATCAGAGCCCCAATCGCTCTAGCAACGTCATGACTAAATGTTATACCTGCCATAGGTGAACCAATCACCCAATCCACTTTTTGATCTCCAATAACAGCTCTGATTTTACGTGCCAGTTGATTCGCCAGGATGTCGGATAAGTTGACATATTTCAGTACACGTAAACAGTCAAAAAATCCATTGCTGCACATCCCTGAAGTGAGTTCTGCATGCGGGTCGCTAGGTTTACCACTATGTAACCAGTATGCGTCACATAAAGTGAACCAGTTTAGAATTTCTTCAATAGATATATCTTTATCTTTAAAATTCTCTGGTTTCAGATTAAGCAAATCATTCAAATTCATTATTTAGCCTCCTTTATGAAATTTAGTCCTTCTTTGATTTCTTCCAAGGTGCGCTCTACTGCTTCTCTTGGGCTTTGGGGCAGACCCCTGTCGTTTGGTTCTGCTTCTATAATAGGTCTTCCCATCACAATTCTCTCTGCTCCATTTTCAATAGCTTTCTGAGGAGTCAAAACCCTGGTTTGATCATCGCCCTCAACAATTGACCATTTAGGTCTTATACCCGGAGTATTAAGGCTGAGCGTCAATTCAAATCGGTTTTTGAGAATTTCAACCTCTTTGGGTGAAAGGATGAGTCCGCCAAGTCCGACTAATTGTGCCATACGAGCAAATCTGAGAACACCAGCTTTTGTTGAACAAGTAAAAATTGCTTGACACTCTTCCTCATTAAGACTGGTTAAGACTGTCACTCCGAGAATTTCTGTGTTGTCCCCAAGCGCTTTTCGAACAAGGTGCATTCCATCAATACCAGCACAACACATCACTGTGAGAATTTCGGGCCTTACCTCATCCAACATTTGTCCATCAATTTTCATTGTAGTTGGAATGTCAATAAGTTTAAGATCAGCAAAGACTTTAAGCCCGAGATCATGCAACTCTACAATCAGATCATAGCCAACCGCTCGTAAGACCGAGTTTACTTTAATGTAAACTCCCAACCCCTTCAAATCATTTGCGAGGGTCAAAACTTTTTCCTTAACACCCTGGATGCCTCCATATCTCGCTGCAGAATAGTCAGCAGCCACAATCAACCGTTCTTCTGGCTTTAATTCTTTTTTCATCCTATTTCTCCTTCCTTGTTTCCTTATTTTAATTGAATTTAAAGAACAAAAACAAACCTCCTTTCCTTTTAATTCTATCTTTTTTCTACCAGACCGAAACAAAAAAGTCAACCCCAAATCTAAATTAAGTTTTTTATAAATAAAAAAACGCCGATTTTACAGCTTTCAAAAAATTTGACCGCCGAGCGGCGAAGTGGCGAGGCGGAAAGATTGACTTTTCTTGTATGGCGGGGACGATGGGACTCGAACCCACAACCCCATGCTCGACAAGCATGTGCTCT
>SOKK01000066.1 GCA_004374725.1 Patescibacteria group bacterium
TTTCGTTGACACAAAGGCGTTTTTGTGCTATACTAAAGCAACAGTTAACTTTGTGATTATTGAAGTGGGGCGATTAAGTCTTAACCCTCAATTGCGTGCTTTTGGTGAGGTTTTTAGAAAATAAATAAAAAAATAAAATGGCTGAAGGCAATTCTAAACCGTTTTTTGAACTAGATCCTGAAAGAAGAGAAGAAGCTTTAAGAAGGGATCTTGCGGAAAGACCAGAAATTCCTCCCAGTGAGGTAAGTTTTCAAGAACCTCTTGAGAGTCCTCCCCCTGAAGAAGTTGAACAAACTCCAGAGGAAAGATTTAAGCAATCATTCATTGAGCTATCTAAAATTTTAGATAAGTTGGTACCATTTTTGCCGGAGAAGTTTAAAGGAAGAAAAACACCTCCGGATTTTTATTTGAAGCATTTCCCAGAAGGAATGACCAAGGAGGACTACGAGTCGGCTTTACCGCTTGTTGAGGATACTGCGGAAGCAGCTAGGGCTGGACTTGAGGAATTAGAGAAAAGTAGAGGGAGCTTGGACGAAAAAGAGCAGCAGCAAAAGGTAGTTGAAATTGTCAAAGGCGTTGGGGGGAATGTTAATAGTCTATTAGAGGATGTTAAGGGGAAAGTTTCAGAGAGAAAGAGGCTAGAAGAAGAAGCTAAGTATGCGAAGGAGCTTGGGGAAGAGAGATTTGAAGCAGGCGTTGGAGAGAAGGCAAAAGAAGCTGAGGAGAGATTTGAAAAGTTTGAGAAAGCGCCAGAGAAACTGGAGAAGTTGCGAAAGGAAATTGAGAATCGCTATCGCCTGATTGGCCATCGGGAAGGGATGATTAAGTGGTTGGATGACGCTACAAAACCAGCATGGGAAGAGGACTTAGAAAAAATCAAAAGGGAAGTCGATGATTTATTTAGCGGATATCTGAATCGCCATATTGAATATGAGCAGGAAAAGAATAAAGCTCGAGGGGAAGAGGTTGAGTTGGATCGGGACTCTGTGAGTGAGAAATTAGTAGCAAGTTTCTCAGATGCTTACAAGGAAGGATATGATTACGGAGTTGCCCAGAAAGAGAAGTTTCCTTTACCGGAGCGGGAAGTTAAATTGGAGAAAAAGGCACTTTTTGAATGGGCAAGAAAAAAGCTTATGAGGCCTGTTGCCATCGCTCTTGTTGCGGTCGCTACTCTGCCAGTTGCGGCAAGGATGCGGGAGTATTTGCAGAATTTAGATTGGGAGAAAGTAGATCCTGAAGAGATTATCAAGGCACCAATCAGATATATTGATGAGTTGCTGGGAGGACAGGAAACGGTAGTGACACCAACTCCTGAAATTACTCCCCAAGGAGTGGCAACCAGGCGAGCAGCCAAGGAAGTTGTTGAACCAACTCCAGTTAGTAGAACAGCTCGACGTCCTGAAGTGAAGGAAGAACCCACTGACACACGTCCACGACTTGAGCGTAGCTTGGAAGCAGTTGAAGAAGAAGATCAATTTCTGAAGGATTATTTAGGAGAGGATTTAAAATATTATCGTCGATTTAGAGATTATCCTGCTTCTGATCTTTGGAAAGTTCTCATCAGTAATGGAACAGATACCCCGGATTATTTTGTGGAAGGTAAGAAGGATCGAGAGCGTTTGCAAGAACGGGTTGCAATTTATACTTTTGCAAAGGCTTTAGAGCCGGAGCTTAGAGAAGCCCAAGAGAATGGCACATTAGGTACTGATGCCATTGGGGATTTAATGAGTACTCGCCTTGCTCGCGAGCATGCCAGGGAGCGTTAAGAAATGGCTAAACAAAATTTTTTAGGATTTTAAAATACTCATGCAAGACACCAAACAGAGAAAACAAAAAATTGATATCTTTAAAGAACTAGAGTTAGAAGACTTGCCTTTGGAAAAGAAAAAGGAATTGGTTGCTAAGATTTTCCGCGCTGTTCATATCAAGATGATTGAGCGAGTGCTGGACTTCTTGACTGAAGAGGAACAAACGGAACTCGACAAGATGCGCCAAGAAGGCCGCAATGCAGAAGAAGTTGAAAACTTCCTTAAAAGCAAAGTTCCTAATCTGGAAGTGATTGCCGAGGCGGAATTACGAGCTCTACTTGTGACTTTAAAAAAGGAAGTTAGAAAATTTAAGTAAGTTTAAGTGATCACAAGTGGGTGGAAACAGGGTTTTAAGCCCTGTTTTTAGTTTTAGAGCTAGCTAAACCCTATCCGCTTACGCTTGAGGGCAGGCAGGCAGCGGATTTCACCCATTAAGACATGTGAGATACTGTAGGTTTTATTTGTGGAGCTCAACTTGCCCCAACAGGTTTTTTGCGCTAGAATAGAGCTAGCTTCTAAATTAAAAGTGAGGGGAAATCAATGAAATTTCAATTAAAATTTTTTGCTTTACCTCTAGTTTTTATTCTAATTGTCGCCATTGTAGTGGGATGTGGTTGTAAGGCCGAAGATGAAGACGGTAAGTTTAGCTCCAAGGACAAAATCAACCTCACCTACTGGCGGCTTTTTGATGACCGTGACACTATCCAGCCAATCATTGATGAGTATCAAAAGAAGAATAAGAACATTACCATCACTTACAAGAAGTTTTCTTACGAGGACTACGAGCGACAGGCAATTGATGAGTTAGCAGCCGGGAAGGGACCGGACATTTGGATGATTCAGAATGACTGGCTTCCCCGCCACAAAGACAAACTCACCCCAATGCCCGAAGAGATGATGAATACAGAAACTTACCGCACAACTTTTGTAGATGTTGCAACTGATGACCTTGTTGATGATAATCGAATTTATGGAATCCCTCTGACGGTTGACTCGCTGGCACTTTTCTGGAATAAGGATCTTTTTAATAAAGCCGGGATTAGCCAGCCACCTGCAACCTGGGATGATTTAATCAAGGACGTTTCAAGATTAACAAAGACCCGAGGCAACACCGTTAATCAGTCGGCAATGGCACTGGGAACAGCAACTAATGTTAGTTCAGCAGCGAATATTTTAAGTTGGCTGATGATGCAAAATGGCGCGACGATGATTGATGAGGCCAAGAACCAGGCAATCTTTAATGCTCGTCATAAAACCGAGGATGGTCAAGCTTATTATCCTGGTATCAGTGCGCTGGAGTTTTATACCAGCTTTGCGGATCCTGCGAAACAAACTTATTCCTGGAATTCCAGCATGTTAAATAGTATTGATGCTTTCTTAAATAGCAAGGCTGCAATGGTTCTGGCACCTTCTTTTCAGGTAAAAATGCTTCAGGTTAAGTCGCAGTCCAAAACGCCAAAATTACAATTTGATGTCGCACCGGCACCGCAAATCAAGGATGGAATCACGGTGAACGCGGCAACTTATTTTGCTGAGGTTGTTTCTAAGAATTGCGAGAACCCAGATGCCGCTTGGGATTTCTTGACTTTTCTCTCTGACAAAGAGAATATGCAGAAATATCACGAGGCGACCCAACGTCCTCCCAGCCGTAAGGATTTAGTGGAGGGGTTTGCTAACGAGCAGTACTATGGTGTTTTCTCAGTCCAGGCGCCCTCGGCTAAAAGTTTTTACAAAGTTGATAGCAATGGGGTAGATCGGATCTTTGTTGAGATGATTACCTCTGTGAATAATGGTGAAAAGGCGAAAGATGCTATTGATAAAGCTGCTTCTGAGATTACAAAGTTAATGAGTGGGCAGAAGGCTGGGGGTGAGGAGTAGTAGTTGTCAATTATTAAGTGATAAGTGGTGGATAAGAGATAGGAGGCGGTGCAGTTAAGCATCGTCTTTTTGTGATTATCAACTTAATATCCTTTACAGGAGCTTATTTTTGTGCTATAATTAAGTAACATCTTGACTGACAAAACAATCAACCAATTTAATCTAGTGTTGACCAAAAGACAACCATTTTTGTCTTTAAAGTTGAAACTCCTGGAGGCAGAAACCTTCCAACTTTTAAGGAAAGATTTTTATGCCTAAGGAAAAGCGCAATCTAAAAAAGAGAAATAAATCTCAGAAGAGAGGAGTTGGTTTTTACATTGGTTTGGTTTGTTTGATTTTAGGAATCATTCTTGTTCTTGCGACAGGAATTGCAACTGCTTTTAATTATATTGCGCCTGGAAGCGCTGCGGACTATGAGCTCGGTTCAGGGAATGTTCGGGGGGTGACGTTATCGCAGTATATCATCGTTGTTTATAATTATGCTGCAAGTATTATTGGTCTTTTGGCAGTGGTGGTGATCATTGTTGCCGGTTATCGTTATATGTCGGCAATGGGGAATCCGCAGTACATTGCTGAGGCCAAGGCGATGGCAATGGGGGCCATCGCAGGTGTTGTTTTGGTGATTCTTTCCTATTTAATTTTATCTACCCTTAACCCAGGGACCGTAAGCTGGTAAAATGGAAAAGAGAAAGCTTTTACAATTAGTTTTGGTAGGGGTGGTCTCTTTGGTCTTATTGATGCCAGTTGTTTATGCTGCTGATGGAGGACTTGTTCCAGAGAGTGCCAAGGACCCCGCTTCGGTAAATATTAAGGATGTCCGGCAGACAGTTGTGAATGTGATTAACTGGCTTTTGGGATTTGCTGCAGTTGCTGCAACTGGATTTTTGATTTTTGGTGGATACATGTGGATGTCTTCAGGTGGTAATGCCGAGCGGATTGAGGATGGAAAGCGGATTATAATCGGGGCGATCATTGGTTTGTTAATGATTATTTTAGCAGCGGTGGTTGTGAATACAATTATTGGAGTATTTGGGAAATAGTTCAAAGTTTAGAGTTCAAAGTTCAAAAGGGAAAAATAGAAATTGATGAAAACAAAAATTAAATTTAAAATCTTTAGTTTTCTAGTGTTGGGAGTTATGGTTTCACTTTCTTTGGGTACGGCAGTTCTGGCGGCTTCCGGAGAGATTGCAGTTACGGAACAGCAACAGGACTGGTCGGATCGTTGGGACAAGACTAAGGAGGGTGCGACAGGGAATGCTCCTCCATCTGAAGATGCTGATCCCAAGGAGGGACTTGGCAGTGGCAAATTACCTAATTTTGCAAGGGCCTCTAGTTTTCGTGGAGTGATCTCGCTAGTCATAAATGCTCTTCTTGCGATTGCTTCTACGATTGCCGTGATTTTTATCATCATTGGAGGTTATCAGTATGTTACTTCGGGATCAAACTCGGAAGCCCAGGGTAAGGCCAAGAAAACCCTTGTTTGGGCGGTCGCGGGATTAGTGGCAGTTATTCTTTCCGCAGTGGTGGTCAATACTTTAATTTCTTTATTTGGGAGTTAAAATGAATCGCTTTCTTAAATCAATTTGTTTATTTCTGATTTTAGCAGGAGTTTTGATAGCAGGTAATGCTTTGGCCGTTGCTAAGGTTGCCCCTGGTGATGTTGGTTCCCAGATCCCAACCGCTGAAGATTCTGGAGCACCTTTTAGTTCGCAGTTGGCAACGGTGATTAATGTTCTTCTGGCTCTTGCTTCCACAGTGGCAGTGATCTTTATTATTATTGGTGGTTACCGCTATATTACTTCAGTTGGTAATCCCGAGGAGGAAAAGAATGCCAAGCGGATGATTTGGTATGCCGTGATTGGATTGGTAATTGTTATTCTCTCCTTCGCCTTGGTAAATTTTGTTGATCGTTTAATTACAAGCGGTGATACTGGACTCTAAAGTGAGAAAAATTTTATTTAAGGTTGTCTTAGGATTACTTTTAGTAGGAGTAATTTTCAGTTTTAGTATGCCTGTTTTGGCTTTAGATCCTCCCCCTGGGGAAGTTCAGGAGGAATTGAAAGATTTACCTAGTGAGCTAGAGGCTAAGGGTCGGATTGCCAGTGTCGTAAACTGGCTTTTGGGAATTGCCGCGACGGTAGCCGTGCTCTTAATTGTAATTTCTGGGATCCGCTACATTGTTTCAGCTGGGAACCAACAGGAGATTGATGATGCGAAAAAGACAATTACTTACGCGGTGATTGGACTAGTGATTACAATTTTAGCGATTGTAATCGTGAATGTGATTATTAGAATTATTGGGGACTAATTTTCTAGTTAGTTAGTGAAATGAAGAAGTTACAAATTTTTTCAAAGCTAGTGTTGGTTTCAATCTTAGTGTCAGTATTTGTAATGCCAGTAATGGCAAGAATTGCAGGGCCGTCAGAGGAGATTGAGGATATTCCCCGTGATGAGCAGTTAATCTCTACGATTGTTTCTACGATTCTTTGGTTAACTATTTATGCCTTTGCCCTCTCGGTTTTATTTATTGTAGTTGCCGGAATTATGTACGTTGTCTCTGCTGGTCAAACGGAGCAGATTGAACATGCCAAGAGAATTCTCACTTATGCGATTACTGGGTTGGTGATTTCTTTAATTGCTTACTTCCTTGTCTTGGCAATCTCCGGTATAGTTTTTGGTGATATTGTCGGCGGGGTTTTTGGTATTTTTGGTTAACCCTCCCAACTTTTGCCAGTGATATCAATTGAGAGTTACTAAGCTAGAGGAGGGATCAAGGGGTCAAGAAAGTTCTGATTAATTCTAGTGACAAAAATTAGGAGGGAAAAATGAAAAAGCTTCAAAATAAACAACTTGTTATTTTTGGTTTTGTCTTGAGTTTCTTGCTTATCCCTTTTGTCGCCCAGGCGGGTGCTTTTACGGATGCACTTGGATCAATTGGGAACTATTTCTTCAATATTGGCAAGGGCGCAAGTCTGCTCTTCATTATTGCGAATATCATTGCGGGTCTGTTTGCTTTGATTGGAGTCCTCTCCCTGTTATTTCTAATTATTGGTGGCTTTCGTTATGTTACTGCTTACGGTAGCACTGAGCAGGCGGAGGGTGCGAAAAAGACCATTCTTTATGCTATAATTGGATTGGCAATTGAGATTTCAGCGTATGTGATTGTCAAAGCAGTCGCGCAAGCACTTTTTAAAGGTTAAGTTGAT
>SOKK01000051.1 GCA_004374725.1 Patescibacteria group bacterium
TGGTACTTTGAGCGCTTTGATGTTGATATTCAAATCAATGAAGACTCTAACTTTCTGGTTCAAGAAACTCAAATTTTTAATTTCACTGGAAATTTTCATTTTGTTACCCGAAATATTCTTAAAAGACGGTTAGATAAGATTACAAATGTACAGGTTTTGGAGGAGGATGGTACCCCACTTAAGAATGCTACCTACACGGTAGATGAGGATAATGATTATGTTTATATCCGAGTTGATTTTAATCTTACAGATATAACAAAAACCTGGCTTTTTAGGTACCAGGTTTTAGGAGGAATTGGTTATTTTGATACTTATGACGAGCTTTATTGGAATGCGGTTTCTTCGGAAAGGGAAGTTAAGATCAAAGAAAGTACGGTAAAGGTGACGCTTCCTACTAAGGTTCCCAAAGAAGAGATGAAACAAGATCTTTTCACAGAAGCGGAGGAAAGCTCATTTAAGATTTTAGATCAAAGAACTTTCTTATGGGAAGCAAATGATCTGCCAGCATATTCTAATTTGACACTTGTTTGCGGTTGGCCGAAAGGTTATGTTTTTGAACCGTTTACAAAATCAAAAGAGTTTCGTTTGATTATTGAAGTAATTGCTTTTGCAATTGTAATAGTCACTTTTGTTTTAATGCTGATACTTTGGCTTACAAAAGGACGCGATCGGGGCTTGAGAAAAACAATTGTTGCGCAATATGAACCTCCGGACAAACTCTTGCCGGCAGAAATGGGAGTCTTGTTAAAAGAAAAGTTTGAGGCAAGGTTTATTACAGCGACTTTAATCAATTTGGCAGTGAATGGTTATTTGAAGATTATTGAAAAAGAAAAGAAAGGTTGGATTGGAAAAGGTAAGTCTTATACTTTAGAAAAGCTAAAATCTAGCCAAAGCTTGAGTGGTTATCAAAAGAAGATTTTTGAGGCTATTTTTGGAAGCAAGAAGAAAGTGCGACTCGATGAGTTGAAAAATAAGTTCTACCGTGAAATTGAAGATATTAAGGAAGAGCTTCGTAGTAATATTGCAAGAAGAGGTTATTTTGTTGCGGCTCCCTGGAAAGTAAGAACAACTTATTATCTACTCGCAGTTTTCTTAGGGGTAATTGGAATTGGTTTGATTTTCATGGACTTTTTGGGACACGGATGGCTGTCGTTAAGTTTCGTTACTTCAGGAATGATTGTCTTTTTGTTTGGGAGAAAGATGCCTGCTCGTACAAAGGTAGGCTCCAGAGCTTATGAGCATGTTCTGGGTTTCAAAGAATACCTTCATACCGCGGAGCGCTTCCGTCTAAAAGTGATGACGCCGGAAACTTTTGAGAAGTTTTTACCTTATGCCATTATTTTGAACGTTGAGAAACAGTGGGCAAGACGTTTTGAAAATATTTATCAAGACAGAAGTCCTAGTTGGTATGTTTCTTCTTCGAGAGGGTTTTCGGCCTATGCTTTGACCATTAGTCTAGGTTCGTTTAGTAACAATTTTTCAGCAACTGCCGCTTCGCGTCCCGGGGGTAGTGCTGGTTCTGGGAGTGGTTTTTCGGGCGGCTTCTCCGGCGGAGGCGGAGGCGGCGGAGGAAGTAGCGCGGGATAGAAAACGTAAAATTTAAAAGCTACCTTTTTTGAGAGGTAGCTTTTTGGTGCTTAGATGGATCTATTTTTTCTTACAATAAGCTTTCAGGGTCAATATCAATCCTCCAACTTGGTGGAACAGCAGGAAGAAGTTTTCGGACGCCCTTGCCTTTGAGGATCAAGTAGTAGCGATACTGATCACCAACCTTAGGAATAAAGGCAGGGGTAGGACCAATGATTTCTGCGTCTTCAAGACCGATTTTGTGCTGGAAGCGCGCCAGGTTTAATTTCAATTTTACTCCCACCTCAAAACATTTCTCTTCTTTTTTGGCTGTGTAAATCAATTTGATTAGCTGCCCGAAGGGGGGATAATTTAATTCGCGACGGTCTTTCAATTCCTTTGCTAAAAGTTTTTGATAATTATTTGTGACCAATGATCGTAGCGCAAGATTGTTTGGGATATAAGTTTGAATAATTGTTCGTCCAGGGTTTTTCTTATTTTGAATTGCGATTAAAAATTGATTGAGGAGTTGAAAAGTTTTTTCTTGATTACGAAAGTCAGGAAGGTTTAAGAGAGTATCAGCATTCACAATTCCTAAAAAACTGACGTTTGGAAAATGGAGGAAGGATTGAATCATTTTGGTGCCGATTAAGATATCGGCTTTTTTGTTCTGGAATTTTTGGTAGATGTTGAAGAAAACAGATTTCTTGCTTGCACTGTCTTTGTCAATCCTTAGAATTTTGGCTTTGGGAAAGTATTTTTTAATCTCTTCTTCAATCTTTTGGGTTCCTAGCCCGAGATAGTTTAAGTAGTGACTATAGCAATTGGGGCAGCGTTTGGGAGCCTCGACTTGATAGTAACAGTGGTGACAGCGGAAGAGTTTCTTTTGATCTTGGGTGTGATAGACCAGAGGGATGTCACATCTTGGGCAACTAACAACATGCCCACACTCGCGACAGATTACAAGCGTTGCGCTGCCGCGGCGGTTTAAGAATAGAACTGCTTGTCCTTTGTTTTGAAGAGTCGCATTTAATGTTTCCAAAAACCCATCACTAAAAATAGAGCGATTGCCTTTGTGGATTTCAGTAGTAAGGTCAACTATTTCTGCACGAGGCTTTTTCTTGGGCGGAATTCTAATTAGATTATATTTTTTTCTCTGGGTTGCGTAGTAACTTTCAACGCTGGGATTGGCACTTCCTAGAATTACAGGAATTTTTCGAAGTTGGTTTAACATCAAGGTAATTTTTCTGGCATGATAGCGTGGGCTTTGTTCTTGTTTATAACTTGAGTCATGTTCGTTATCTAGAATCACCAAGCCCAGCTTTTTAAAAGGGCAGAATAAACTAGATCGGGAGCCAATAATGATCTTTGCTTCACCGCTCTGGATTTTGAGCCATTGGTGCATTTTGTGGGAGCGGGAAAGTTTGCTGTGCCAGATTGCAACCTGGTCGGGAAAATAGCTTAAGAGTTGCTTAATTTTAGCAGGGGTAAGGCTTATTTCAGGGACAATAAGTAGAACTTGTTTATCTTTAGAAATTACTTTTTTGATTTGTTCTAAATAAATTTTATCTTTGGTATTTCCGCTCTGATCAAAAATTAAATAAATTGGATTGTGGGCAAGATTGATTTTAGGAAGATTTAAAGGTTCAGGAATTTTTCTCTGTTTAACCTCTTTTTGATAAATGGCGAGAGGATCAGGATATTGAATTTCTTCAACTCCTTTAACAAGATGATTTTTTAACATCTGCTTTAAGAGATTTTCAGAAACGTTTGTCCGGCGGGCAACTTCTTTTACCGAAAATGTTCCAGGATTTTTTTTAAGAAAATCTAAGACTTTTTCTTGTTTTGGAGATTTTGGTTTTCTTCTTGTTCCTCGGAGATAGTTAATTTTGTAAAGAGTTTTTCCGCGCACATAACGAGGAGTGATTGCTTTGATTACAATCCCCAAGGCGCATTTATAGTACTGACTGATCAGTTCTGCAAGCTGGAATTGATTTTCATCTAAAAGGGAAGTGGGGAAGATAATTTTTTTAATATTGCGTGTGCCTTCAATTTCTGTTTCTTGGGTGGTTTTTAAAACTACCCCTGTAACTATTTGCCTACCAAAAGGTACCTCCACCACTTGCCCTTTCCTTAATCTCCTTCGTAAGGTTTTGGGGATAGAATAAGTGAAGGTTTGATAGTTTGGCTGGGTTCTTCGGGTGACAATTATTTCAGCGTAGTTCATCTTGGTTATTAAAACGGACCCCCTGGCCCGTTTTTAGGCTAAATTTTTGTCTTATTTTTTTGTCAGGAAATAAAATTCAATCAGAATAATAATTGCAACAAACAAAATTCCGTCCCACCAGGTTAAAAGATTGAGTGCTTGTAAAGCCAGGATTCCCACAAAAGCAAAGGCGACGAAGATTCCCTGGCGGAAGGAGATGTTAATATTAGCGTAGTAAAGTTCGTTATGACTGGCCCAAGTCCGGATGTAGAAGCCAATAATCGTGAAGGTGCCCGCGAGAGCAAAAAAGAAACTGACAAAAAAGCAACTCAGAGCTAAAACCCTAGAAGTCTCGGGGCTGATATAGAGAATGGTAAGAATAAATGCAATCCAGCAGATAATGCTACTAGCACCAATTCCTAAAAGATAACTTTGAAGTCGCATCTTGATCTTTCTTTAGCCCTCCTTTGTCGGAGGGTACACTTTCGGGGTTATTATAGCATAAGATTAAGGATTTTGGAGAAATGAAAACCCCACCTTCTTTGTATAGGCGGGGTTATTTTTCGGAGAAATCGGGGGTACAGGATAAAACTCCTTCAAATTTCCAGTTTCCGGGGTTTTCTTTGCGGTAAGCTTCCTCGGTTAATAATTTAACCGATTCTTTCCAAGAAAATCCCCTTTTTCTTCTGAGTGGGATTCGTCGGGTCTTAGTCCTAAGGAGCCCATTTTTCCTGATTGAAAATGTCACCTCGTAGTTATTCATGGTTGTCACTTCCTTAGTTAGGATTACGAGGAAGAGATAGAGATTCTTTGGGATCCCTTCGGTTTTAGAGAGCGGAAACTGATTACCCGATGGAGCATGAGGCCTTCTCCTAGACACCACAAATGAGCTTCGCTTTGTGCTTTGTCTCCAATTTCAGGAATGGTGGTATTAGTAGAAAGGTCGGTAATGATGAAGTTTCTTCTTCGCTTTTCCCTCTCTTTGTTAAACACGCTAATGTAAACTCTTACGGTTATTGTAGCCATAAGAGAGGTACCTCCTTAATGTTAGATTGGAATTTGCTTTCCGTTTCTAGAAACACCCTAATCTAGCATATTCAAAGCAACCTGTCAAAAGAAAAGCCCCTTTCGCAAGGGGCGGAGGGGTCATTTATTACTGTGCCAGATCGTCATGATCTCGCCGAAGATTTCGGTGGAGCAACCAATGATGACCATGTTGATCTCAGTAAGGAGAGGGTAAGGGTGATGAGTGCTCTCACGGACTAGTTCCTCGATCTGTTCCTCATTGAGTTCGTAGCGGTGCGCGGCTTCGGTGGGGAAGATTCGCTTGTTGACTTCTTTCCAAAAGTTCCGGAGATTGTCCGCTGAACGATTTATCCCGTTTTCTCCGACAATCTTAGCTATTTCTTCGTGGGAGGGAAATTTCTGGGGGTTAGTTGTTACCTCCACATTTGCGTTGTAGAAATACTTAAGAACAAGCAGCCCGAAGATATTTTGGGCGTTGATGTCGTGAACAAAGTCTTTTCTCTCAAACGCCTCGGCTAAGAAAGCCGGTACTACTCTTAACAATGAGGTAGGCATTCTTTCTCCTCCTGTTGGTTTTTAAAATTTCATTCCGTTTTCAGTAGGATACCATCGTAGCATTACCAAGTGTTAGAGTCAATCTACCCAATTTATGTCTTTTATGCTATAACTAAAGCGGAAACTTTAATCAAAACCATGCCTCAAAAATTATTAAAAATTGATATTTCCTACCGCACTTTCCTGAAGGCGGCAGTCGTTTTTGCCCTGCTTATCTTTGCTTACCTTGTCCGGGAAGTTATTCTGGCTTTGGCAGTTGGATTAATCGTCGCTTCGGCCGTTAATCCTTTAGCGAACTGGTTTGAAAAACGGAGGATCCCCCGGGCTTTAAGTATTTTACTTGTCTATGCTTTGATTATTTTAATCCTTGCCCTGGTTATCTTCTTGATTATTCCACCTCTTTCAAGCGAAATGGGTCAGTTGGCGGATAATATGCCAGGTTACTTAGAGGAAGTTAGCAACCGCTTTGATAAAGCCCAGGGATTTATAGAGCGGAATAATTTAGTTGATAATTTTGAAACTGCGATTGATCGGATTGGGGAGCAATTAACAACAGTTGCCGGAAATGCAGTCAGTTCTACGATCGGTTTCTTTGGGGGATTGATTTCGGTAATCTTGATTATTTTCCTTTCTTTCTATCTTGTTGTGGAAGAACAACGGATCAAACGCTTCTTTGCCTTGATAATCCCTTCTAGAAATCGTAAGCAAATTGCACGTCTTGTCAATGGCAGCCAGAAGAAGATTGGGGCCTGGTTGAGAGGTCAACTGGTATTGAGTTTAGCGATCTTTTTGATTACATGGATAGTTCTTTCACTTCTGGGGGTAAAATATGCTCTAGCTTTGGCTTTAATTGCAGGGATCTTGGAAATCATTCCAATTATCGGGCCAGTTATTGCAGCGATTCCTGCAATTCTTGTTGGTTTATCGCAGTCTTGGTGGTTAGGTCTAATTGTTCTGGCACTCTATATTTTAATTCAGCAATTAGAAAATCATCTCCTGGTTCCCAAGATCATGCAGAAGGCAACAGGAATCAATCCGGTGCTGATTATTTTAGGAATCTTAGCGGGAGCAAAACTGGGGGGAATCTTGGGGATGCTTGTGGCGGTTCCAATTATGGCCGGACTTTCGGTTTGGGTTTGGGAGTGGATTGAAATAAAGAATAAGGGTAGAGGTCAGAGCTTGCCCCGAGCGAAGTCGAGGGGGTCAAAGGGTAGAGGTAAGAAATCTAGGCGGAAGAAATAATTTATAATATATAGTTATGCCTAATTTTCCATTCAAGGCAGAGAAGAACGGCTCAGCAAAACATATTCATGCTACTTGCGGTAAGAGATTTAATGCTTGGCAAGGAAAGTATTATCCGGTTTGCCCGATTTGTGGTAAAAGAGATGGCTCGGTGCAGTTATAGATAATGATAGAAATTCTATTTTTGGTTAGAGATGCTAAAGAGTCTTGATCGATCAATTTCAAAGATTTATGGCGTAGGTCCCGCGTATGTGAAGCGTTTAAAGAAGTTAGGCGTTT
>SOKK01000103.1 GCA_004374725.1 Patescibacteria group bacterium
CTTGAGCTCTGTAAAAAATCCGTACGTCTTAATACTTCACTCAAAAAAATTGATCAAGAGATTAAAGGTTTAGAAAAGGAACACGGTTTCAGTCCCTCTCAAAAAGGACCTTTCTATGTGGGAATCAAACGACACTATCTCACAAAGTACCGCGATCTGATCAACCAAAAAAAGGAACTGTTAAAATTAAAAAAACTTCGTAAGGATATCCCTTCCTGGCGTTCAATTTATCACCTCGTGGTTGTTCCTACTTACAACGAAAAACTTCATGTTTTGATTCCTTCAATGGAAGCACTGATTAAATCCCAATATCCTCTCGACCGGGTAATCTTTGTCCTTGCTACCGAAGAAAGAGCTCTCGCACGCGCAAAAACAAATATCAAGGTCCTCAAAAAGAGATACGGTAACCGGTTCTTCAAGTTCATCGCCACAATTCATCCCAAAGATCTTCCCAACGAGAACAAAGTCAAAAGTGCTAACACTACCTACGCAGTTAAGCAAGCCGAGAAGTTCCTGAAAAAGAAAGGAATCAAACCCGAACGAGTGATTGTCTCTGCCCTAGACTGCGACACTCGTGTCCATCCTCAATACCTCAGTTGTCTGACCTTTAAGTATCTTGCTACCAAAAAGCGTGAGTGCCACACCTATCAACCAAGTATCATGCTCTTCAATCGCATCTGGGATGTCCCTGCATTTAATCGCTTAGCTGCAATTGGAAGTTCTTTTTGGCTAATGATTGAATCAATGCGCCCAGAAAGAATGCGGATCTTCAGTAGCCACGCAGTAGGCCTAAAAGCACTCCAGGATGTTGGCTACTGGGACAAGACGATTATTCCTGATGACTCGCGGATCTACTGGCAGACGTATTTCAAGTATGAGGGTAAGACCGAACTAGTTCCCCTCAACATTCCAGTTTACTTGGACGCTGTTTTAGCAGAAAACTACCTCAAAACTCTCAAAGAACAATACCTCCAGCTGCGGCGCTGGTCCTGGGGAGTGGTTGACATTCCCTATGTAATCAAAAACAATCTCCTTGATAATAAGATTCCCCTCTGGAAAAAAACTCTCCAAACCTACCGCATCTTTGAATCCTTTTTGACCTGGGCAACAATGCCACTCTTCCTCGCCATTGTCAGTTGGGTCCCTCTGATTATCAATCGCGATTTCACTGAAACAATCATGGGACACAACTATCCTTTCATCGCAAACATTGTCTTGACCTATGCAATGATTGGTCTGGTTGTGACAGTGATCATTAGCCTATTGCTTCTCCCCCCTCAACCGAAGAACTATCCTTTCTGGAAACGTTTCATTTTTATTCCCCAATGGATTATCTATCCAATCTTCACAATTCTATTCAGTTCATTCCCTGCCCTTGACTCTCAAACAAGACTACTGCTAGGAAGATACCTCGAGAAAAAAGGCTTTAGAGTAACGGCTAAGGAGAAGAAGGTGATGGAGTAGGGCTTATAAAAAAATCAGGTTAAATAAAAAAAACAGGTTTCAAGTCCTGTTTTTAAACTCTCTAAATTAGTCTTATTCTCCTTCGGGGAAAACCTCAATTTCTATTTTCCCCCTATCTTTCTTTTCTTTCCTCTCCAAATATTCAGCTATTTCAATTAACAACCTACCCCAATCTGTGTCTTTAATAAAGTCCTTTGTTTGCTCTACTGAGGAAGTCAATTTCTCAAGTTGCTTTTTCCTAGCAAGAACCTCTATTAGTTTTTTGCCATCAAGATTAGATTCTTTTCCCTTTTCTACATATCCAGAAATCAGTTGGTAGAGCTCTTCTGCTTTTTCAGTTTCATCTACTACTTTTTCAATTAACTCTTTCGCAAAACTCTTTCGTTCTGCTGAAGAATCTGCTCCCAACTCACCTAAATCTTCTAGTCCTGAACCTCGCTCTTTCTCAT
>SOKK01000061.1 GCA_004374725.1 Patescibacteria group bacterium
GCGGATTTTTTCATTGTTTTGAGTCCCGGCGGGAATTTTTACCTTTACTTATCCCTTCACAGTATTTGTTTCAACTGTGCTACCCAAGGCAGCCTGGGAAAAAGTAATTGGGAGCTTACTGTAAATATCCCTTCCTTTACGTCTAAAAACTAGGTCTTGTTCAACGGCGATGTTTACAAATAGATCGCCAGGTTTAGTTCCCTTTTCTCCCGCATTTCCCGCGCCACTTAATCTAAGCGTTGCTCCATTTTCAACCCCGGCGGGAATTTTAATTTCAATTAATTGGTTATCTTTGACCCAACCTTTCTCCCTACATTTTTTGCAGGGTCTTTCAGGAATCTTTCCTTCACCACGACACTGGTCACAAACTGTTTCCTGGATGAAATGTCCGAAAAGAGTACGACGGGCATTTCTGATTGTTCCTTGTCCTTGACATTTTGGACAAGTTTTTAATTTTGTATTTGGTTCTGTTCCACTTCCACTGCAGTGTTCACATAGGATTTGTTTCTGAATCCGAATTTTTTTTATTATTCCAAAAACAGCCTCTTTAAAGTTGATTTTCAAGTTAATTTCTAGGTCACTCCCTCTTTGAGGTTGATACGAGCGGCGAGCACCTGTTCTTTCCCCTCCAAACATTGACTCGAAAATGTCGCCAAAACTACCAAAGTTAAAATCACCAAAGTCAAAATTCGCTCCTTGGAACCCTTGTCTTGGGTCAAAACCTTGCTGGAATCCACCACTGTCAAAACCGGTCTTACCAAACTGATCGTACTGACTCTTTTTTTGAGGGTCAGAAAGAATTTGATAGGCCGCATTAATCTCCTTGAATTTGGCTTCCTCACCGCCTTTTTTGTCTGGATGGTATTTGTGCGCAAGCTTTCTATAAGCGCGTTTGATCTCTCCCGGGGTGGCGTCTTTGGAAACTCCTAGAATTTGGTAGTAGTTGGACATGGGGGTGGCAGATAGCAGATAGGCGATGTGAGATTTTTCTCACATCTTTTCAAATAAATAAGCAACAAATTTATGAAGATCTGTTGCTTATCGCTTAGGTCAAATCAGGATAATTATTTCTTTTTACCTTCTTTAGCTTTTGGGGCTTCTTTGCTACTCGTCGGCTGGTCTGTCTCTGGGATAGGTTTCTTCTCCTCACCTGGGGTGGGCTTGGCTGCTTCTTCTCCTTCCTTACCTTCTTTCTCTTCATCCTCCTTGCCTTCTTCACCTTCTTCCTCTTCTTTTTTCTCTGAAATTACTTCAACTTCATCGACGTCAGTCTCAGCTTCTTCCTCCAGAGCTTCTAGCTCTTCCTCACTACGTGGAGGGGTAACAGTTACTACAACTTCTTCGAGATCTGCTTCTACTTTAATTTCTTTCCCGATCTTCAAATCTTTGATATGAATATCATCTTCAAAAGTTTCTAAAGGAGAAATGTCTACTTCAATTGAAGCTGGAAGATCTTTGGGCAAACAAGTAATTTTTAACTCAGTGATATTTTTAATAAGGATTCCTTCCTCCTCTTTAACTGCTTTTGATTGACCAGTAAACTTCAAAGGTATCTCGGTGGTGATTTCTTTGTCCATTCTGATCTGATAGAAATCTACATGCAGGTAATTGCCAGTTAAAGGTTCTTTTTGAACTTCATGAATTAATACTTTGACAGGCGTACTTTTATCAATTGCCAAATCGATGAAATGGCTTAAACCTGCTTTTTTGTAGGCCTGGATGAAGTTGTATTGGTTTACTTTGAGGGACTGGGATTTTACTTTATCCCCATAAATGACTGCGGGAATAAGCCCTTCTTCGCGAAGGGTTTTTGGTTTCTTTTTAAGGTTTCTTGGTTGAGCAGTTAAGTTAATTGCACCCACAGGAGTTATTTACGAGAGTTAAGAATTTTAGTGAAGTCTCCGTTGAATCCTTTCAAGAAATCATTGAATTTAATGATATCATCATTTTTGAGTGGTCGTTTGGAGACTTTTTCCTTAGAACTAATTTTGTGCTTATCAAAAGAGGGATTGATACTTGGTTCGTGGACAAGTACGGTACCAATTGCTTTTGTCCGACATTTTTTACAACGCATCTCTAAGAGACAAGTGTTGGCGGTCTCTTCCAGTAGTCTAATCTCACTTGCTTCATATTGAGAATTGCAAGTAGGGCACTTGGAAAATGCCTGGATGCTTTGAATTAATTTTTCAATTTGGTCCTGAGTCATAGAAACAAATAACAGGTAAGAAGTAATAAGTGATAAGTAAGTCCAGATCTAATTGTCACTTATTACTTCTCACTTCTAACTTGTTGCTTGATTTGGTGGGCCGTACAGGGATCGAACCTGTGACACCCTGCTTAAAAGGCAGGTGCTCTACCAACTGAGCTAACGGCCCAGGATAAGTCACAAGTCACAAGTTGCAAGTTACAATTGACTATTCAAATTGCGCCTTGGTTCTTGTAACTTGATACTTGTGGACATAAAACTGCCTTAAAAGCAGTTTGTTAAGGGAGGAGAATTAAGTTAAAGTTTATTTTATTCTCCGTTTCTTTTGCGTTTAAAATTTTCAAAGACAATGATAAAGAGAGGTAGAATCAACCACCAAATTCTTAGGTCCATCATTACTTTTGCCCAGTGTGATTGAGCAAAAAATTCTGCTCTGCCCTCCGGGGTCATAAAGTAGATAATTGAAGTAATAATCAAGCCGGCGCTTAAGAAACTATAGATAACCGTAAAGACAATTGAGCCCATACTGGTGCTTTCGTCTTCTCTTGCAGCATATTTTGCAATGGCAGTCCGGCTCGAAAAGAGAATTGCTAAAAGGAAAATCGCGATCAGAAATACTGAGGTTTTCAAAACAAAGGTTGAGCTACCAGACTTCAAGATAAAATTAGCAGCTAAGAGTGAATCTCCGACTTCATTGGCAACTGCCAACATGATGTAGGTTGTGAGCAAGGTGAGAATAATCCGATTTTTCCCTAAAAGGAAGCCATATGCTACTGCGATTAAGAAGAACAGCATAATAAAAAGATCCCAGGTTGGTATTGTCATAAAAACTCCTTTTTATTTAAATTAAGCTAATTCTATTATATAACATTACAAGTTAAAAGTTAAATGTTAAAAGTTGAAAGTAGATTGAATGGGGGATAGTGTTCCTACTTTTGACATTTGATATTTAACTTTGTTTAATATCCTTCTAAAACAGTACTGTGATGATGCTTTCGGATTTTTTCCAAGGCCTTGGCTTCAATCTGGCGGATGCGCTCGCGAGTGACACCAAATTCTTTACCAACTTCTTCAAGGGTGTGGCTTTGTCCACTTTCCAGTCCAAAGCGCATCTTAATAATCTTTTGTTCGCGTGGGGAGAGAAATTGAATCACTTCATGAACATGTTCTTTCAAGAGGTTGAGGTTGGATTTCTCTCGGGGGGAAAGTGATTCTTTATCTTCAATGAAATCACCAAGCTTGCTGTCTTCCTCATCACCAACAGGAGTGTCTAGGGAAACTGTTTCCTGGGAAACTTTGATAATTTGACGAACTTTTTCGAGGGGGATGTCCATCTCAGCAGCAATTTCCTCAGCGGCTGGTTCACGTCCTAGTTCCTGAACAAGGTTGCGTTGGATCTGGGTTAGTTTGTTAATTGTTTCAACCATGTGCACAGGGATTCTAATTGTGCGAGCCTGATCAGCAATTGCTCTTGTGATTGCTTGTCTGATCCACCAAGTTGCATAGGTAGAAAATTTGTAACCGCGGGTGTGGTCAAATTTCTCTACTGCGCGGAAGAGGCCAATGTTTCCTTCTTGAATTAAGTCAAGAAGTGTTAATCCCCTTCCGGTGTAGTTTTTGGCAATACTAACGACAAGTCGTAGATTAGCTTCAACTAGTTTTTTTCTGGCTGCTTGTTCACCTTTGAGAATTCGTTTCGCTAATGCGACTTCTTCCTCCCCAGTTAGCAAGTTGGTCTTTCCGATCTCTCTAAGATACATTTGCACGGAGTCATCAGAACTATCCAGGATATCAATTCCCGAAACATTTGTATTCTTCTCTTTTTTTTCTTCTCCTGTAGTTTCGAGGATTAGTTTATCAATTGCATCAATAACTTTAATATTTACTTTGTTGAACTTGGCGTAAAGTTCATCTAGTTCTTCAATTTTTTCTTCAACGTTTGGGATTGTGTGGAGGATCTCTTGTTGGGTAACAAACCCTCGTTCTTTGCCAAGCTGGAAGAGAATTTCTTTGGGGGTGAGATCAGGAGATACTTTGGGCTGGTGCTTTTTACGCCGTTTGGCCATGTATAAAAATTCAAAAATTGAAAGTAAAAAATCAAAACCAGTCTAGATACTTCGTTTCTAGTTTCTAGATTTTATCTTGAATGTTAACCTTCGTTTTGGATACTTGAGAGTTTTTGACTTAATTCAGTAATTTTTTTAGTGAGATTCTTGATCGTGTTTGTATCTTTTTTGGCTTCGGCCTCTTGGATTTTTTTCTGGAGGATTTTTAGCTTTTTGACTAAGGTGTGGTTTCTCAGGTTTTGAATTTGGGTTGTAATTTCTGCTTCTCCGAGCGGAGCAGTTAGCTTTTTGTTCTCTTCCTCTATTTTGATAAGAATTAGATTTAGTTTTGTTCTTTCGGATTGTTCAAGGTTTTTCTCAATGTCAGAGAAGTTGATCTGGACTTTCTTTTTGCTTTTTTCTTGAATTAGGGGGTAGAGCTTCTTGGGGAAAGTTTCTGTAAGGTCGGAGCTTTTGAGGTCTTTTAGGATCACTGCTTGGAGTTTAGGGTCAAGCAGAATGATTGCAACTAAATACTCCTCAAGCGTTATTTGAACTCTGTTTTTGTTCAATTTCTCAGCTTGCCTTAAACTACCTTGAATTTTACCACTTTTTGCTTGTTCTCGCAAGAAATTTTGCATTTCAGCATGGAGAATTTTTGGTTCTAAATTAAGCTTGTTAGAAAGCTTTTTTAGGTAGTGATCTTGGTCAATTGGGGACTTTAGTTTTGCAATTAGGGGAAGAATTGCATAACTGGCTTGCTTTTGGGCTTGTGGAGTGATCTTTTTGATTTTTTGAAAGGCACTTTCGAAGTAGAAATCCATTATTGGGATTGCGTCTTTGATTGCTTTTTCCCACTGTTTAGGGTTTTCTTGAATCATTTCATCAGGATCTTTGTATTTGCCGAGGTTGATAATTTTGACGTTGAGGTCTTTTTCGATTGCAGTTTCAATTCCGCGTTTAGTTGCCTCGCTCCCAGCGCTGTCGGAGTCAAAAGCCAGGAGAATATTTGGGGTATAGCGTTTGATAATTGTAAGTTGTCCTGGGGTGAGGGCGGTGCCGGAGGTTGCAACGACATTTTGATTTCCTTTCTGCCAAACAGCAAGAACATCCATGTATCCCTCGACGATAATCAATTGGTTTTTTTTGCGTGCTTCTGTTTTGGCTTGGTCTAAATTATAGACAATTCTGCTTTTGTCGTAGGTTGGAGTTTGAGGGGAGTTAAGGTATTTGGGAGCTTTGTTGTTTTCTTTTAAGATCCTTCCTCCGAAAGCAATTGTTTTTCCTTCGGGGTTTCTAATCGGGAAGATCAAGCGCCCGCGGAACTTATCGTAAATTTTTCCCTGTTCGTTTTGAGTCAGGAGTCCTGCTTTGAGAATTTCTTGCTCGGTGTATCCCTTTTTTGTAAGAAAGTCCAAAAGGGCATTGAAATTGTCGGGTGCGTAGCCAATTTTGAACTGCTCAATTGTCTTGGGGTTAACTTTGCGTTTCTTAAGATAGTCAAAAGCTTTTTGGCCAAGATCTTGAGAGAGGAAATAGTGGAAAAATTCGGTGGCTTTCTCGTTAATTTCTGCCAGCTTAACCCTTTCATTTACAAGTTTTGGGTCTTCACGTTTTAGTTCTATCCCAGCTTTGTCGGCGAGAATCCTTAAGGCCTCTTTAAATTCTACTCCCTCAATTTCCTTAACAAATCCGAAGATGTCTCCACCTTTGCCGCAGCCGAAGCAGTGCCAAATTTGCCGTTCAGGGCTAATGACGAAGGAAGGAGTTTTTTCACTATGAAAAGGACAGAGCGCTTTATAATTTCGCCCTGCTTTTTTTATACTGAGATAACCTGAGATAACCTCAATAATGTCCAGTTGATCTTTGATTTGGTCAACGACAGTCATGGAAATAGTTCAAAGTTAAGAGTTCATAGTTTAGAGTTGTTTTTTTAATTTTTAATTTTGAAATGGCCCCTCCCAAGTTTCATCATTGAGATCAATCAATATTTTCTAAAACTCAACTGAACCTTAAGTCTAGTTATTTTTGATGAATACTATTGATGAAATTTGGGAGGGTGGCGGAAGGAGAGAGATTCGAACTCTCGGTACCCGTAAGGATACACCCGCTTTCCAGGCGAGCCCTTTAAGCCACTCAGGCATCCTTCCGTGATGATAGGGAATAGAAAATGTACAACAAACCTCACAAGCAAAAAGCTTGTTTCTCTGTGTTTATTTTAGCAAACTTAAGCTTTTTGGACAAAGAGAAAACCCCGCGACTAAGGCGCGGGGTATAGGGTGTAGTGTATAATGTGGCTGAAGTACTAGGTACTAAGCAGGAGCGGGTGTTGGACGAACGAAAACGATCGTTCTTACCATTCCGTTGGTGAGCAGGGTTTGTCGCGACTTTTAGGGCTTGCTAGCTGGCGGGGATTTCCACTCCCGTCTCCTCCTCAAGTTTATCGAGGAGGGCGTTTAAGGGGAGAGAGACCTCGCCAGGTTGGATCAGATTGGTAAGATGCTCTTCGAGTGTTCTATCGATTACTTCCT
>SOKK01000022.1 GCA_004374725.1 Patescibacteria group bacterium
GGATAAAATAAACAATAATTCCTAAAAATCCCCACCAGCCATAATGCCAGAGGAAAAGCAAGAAATTTAGAACAGCGGAAAAAAAGTTTTGGAACAACTCATTAAAATCCACTGGGGTTGTTTAGATTCTTGCCCTGAATCATTTGCTCTGCCGAGCGACGCAGGACAGGAGTGTGTTTTTAGGATTATTTCTTTTTCTTTGTGTTTTTTAGGGTGTATTCACCCTTGCTGTTTTTCTGAAAGTCAGGATTGTTGCGTAAGTTGAAAATGACAGTGTTCTTTTTGACCTTTCGTTTTGCAAGAACTTTTTCAATAATTGCTTTCTCTTTGAGTACTCTTTCTTTTTTAAGGATTTTCTTGATAGTCTCGTAAACAGTTCCTTCTTCATAGCCCCATTCTTTAAGGGCATAAATACCTCTTCCGATTAGGACGATGTTAGGATCACGAATCAGTTCATTGTGAACAGTTTTCAAGGTTGCCTTGCGGGCAAATTTTGATTTATTTACTTTTCCGGCAATTTCAGTGAAGTGTAAGGAGTTTCCTTCCCAGCGCATTTCAAGTAGGATCACATCGCGAACACTTCTTGGTTCCACTTCACGCCAGGTTTTAAGACCCCATTTGTTTTCTTCAACCTCAATTAGTTTATGCCCAGATTCCATGCAGGCCCGAATGAAGTCTCTGTTGAAGATAGGTTTATTTTTCTTGAAGTGGGAATGATTCTTGAATTTGTCGATAAGTTCCTTGTGACCAGTAATTTCTTTTTCCCGTTCAAGGATTTCTTGGAAAGCGGAAACTGCAGGCAGAATTGTTTCTTTAGAAGTCTCTTTGATAATCCAAGATTTCAATAGTTCAGGATGTTTTTCTAATAGTTCTAACTCCTTTTCCATTTCTAAAAGCAGGCGTACAATATTTTTGTTAATTTCACTTTCTTCTGTGGCAGTAAGCATTATTCGTAGGAGCTTTTCCTCAGTGATTAAACCAGAATTGCTCTTAATGCTTTCAATCACAAGTTCCCTGATTGGTTGAAATTCCTTTTCTCGTGATTTTTTAACCATTTTGTTAAGAGCGTTTTTGACAATTTGCCTGACCCGCTCGCGAGTAATCCCTTCTTGGTTACCAATTTCCTGGAGAGTCTTGGTTTTGCTATTTTCAAGCCCAAAGCGCCTAATCAGAATTTTCTTTTCGCGGTCCCGCAAAGCACCGAGGAGAAAATTAAGTGCTTCTTGGGGGTTAAAGTCTTGGATAAGCGCCTCAGCCTCAGAGCTTAAAATGTTCTCTAAAATTGAACCGTCCGAGGTTTTTTTGTTATTTTGCATGGTTTCTCCTTGATTTAGGTTTATAGATAGAGTTAAAAAAATGGATTCTGAAGGGAAAATCCCTCCAGGACGTTCTGATTATACACTATCTACAACCTCTTGTCAAGGGTTTTCTTTTGCTTTCCTTCATTACTTAATTATATCAAAAAAACCGCTTAAAGTCAATGGATTTAGGCGGTTTTTGGATATAAAAAAGCGGATTTTAACAATCCGCTTTTCAATGCTCTTCACCCAGAGATGTTTTTATAGGGAAGTAGAGATAGGCCACCTGTCCGCCTGAAGGGCTGCGTGTGACGACGAGGGAAGAAAATTTGTTGCTATTGACGTATAGCTCGCGGCCGCCGTCGGAGTTGATTACCACAAAGTTGTGATAAGTTGTGATGGGGATGTCTATCTCTTCCTCCTCTGCCATGAGTGCTTTCACGGAGAGCGGAGCTGTGCAGTAGTAGAAAAGATTCTCGTTAGCTTTGTCCTTTGTTGGTTTGAAATCCAGGGTTGCCTTTACGGTGGGAGACATGCCTTCTTTTTTGTCCCATGCCTGTACAAGTAGTTTTTC
>SOKK01000037.1 GCA_004374725.1 Patescibacteria group bacterium
CGTAGGAAAATCGCCAGCGAAAGAAGCCGGTCAAACACTCTTAACAGGACTTTCCCCAAGGCCTTTTTAAGGAAGAGCATTATAAACTCCTTTCCTAGAAGAAAGAATAGTTTTTAAAGAACTTTTATCACGTGTGAATTGACAACTCTTTATAACATACCCAAAATTTTTTGCAAGTAAAAACCCCTGCTCAACACCTAGCAACAGGGGTTTTTGGGACTCAGGGAGTAGTAAGGGGACTAGGCTACTTGTCCTTCAGTCTCTATTTTGAGCTTGCCCGCCACAAGCAGCTTCCGTATCTTTTCCAAGGCCTCCTCGGGAGTACCTTTTTCTCTCCAGTACTTCGGGAAGTAGACCAAGAGCGAGTGGCCGCCAGTATAAATCTGTCCACGCACTCCTGACGGAAGTTCATCGAAGCTTTGAAAATTCTTGAGCATGTATTGAGAAAAATTCTCCGAGAGTTCCTTGAGGTCAGCGAGAAAGCCGTCGAGTCCCAGAGACTGAAGAGAGCCGTCTCTAATCTTGGTCTCCAGGAACCTGACCGCACAACTTCGGCCAATAAAGTAGAAAGTCTCTTGCTCCTCTGTGGTTAATTCTTCAACCGCCATTTCTCACCCCTCCATTTGTCCTCGTGAGTTAAAGTGCAAGGTAATGTTTTTGGACACTTCTTTATAGCACACTTCAACCAAAAAATCAACAATAAAAAAACCGCCGTAGTAATTCAAAGTCACGGCGGGTTTTATTTGAAAAGTAATCTTTTGTCCCTTAAAACCAATCAGAGAACTCCGGTTCCTGAACGAGTTTGGCGACAAGCTGATACTTCTCCTCGACTTCACCAAGCTCTCCACCCTGACGGAAGAACTCCTTGCTGAGCTCTTGACCATCCCTGGTACGCAAACGCCAGCTGTCGTTGTCAACCACATCGGCAATGACGATATTGCCTTTAGGGTCGATGCCGAACTCTATCTTCATATCAACAAGCTGGCAACCAAGATTACCCCAGGCTTCCTCTAAGACCAAGAAAGTCCCCTTCGCAACCTTCTCCATATATTCCATGGAATGCTGGTGCGGAACAACGAGTGCAGCGTCAAGAAAGCGAAGCAGGTTTGCCTCTTCCTCACTGGGAGGTTTCTTGGGGTGGAAAAGATCCCACACTCCAGCGTAGGGATTGATAATGAAGGGATCTTCTTCGCCCTTCTTGGGATCCAACCCCTCAACTACTACCTGACCATCAGGGAGTACAAGCTTTCCCCCCGTTGTCTTAAGGAAGAATTCACAGATGGGATCGCTGAAGCGCGTACCATCTTTAACTTCTGGATTGCGCTCAAGGTAGCCCCCTGTGGCAATCCCGCGAATTACCACCTCCAGAGGAATCATCTCGCACTTCCAGGCAAGAAACTCCGTTTTAGAAACCTGTCTGATGTAAGCAACAGGCAACCCGGCGTTCTCAAGAAGCTCAAAGACCCGGGAGGTAGTCGTCGTCGCACACCAGGCCTTACTCCCAAACCATCTGGTGCGGCCAGGGTCATCAAGGGCCGTGATGTCAACCTTGCTCTCAAGGATAACTAGTCCAGATTCACCCTCAACAGCATAGACAACCTTGGTCTTGCCCTCGGCAAAAACTTTCCCTTTTGAGAAAGAGTCCGGCATCGTGTAAATTCACCTCCATTGATTACCTTCCTTCGTATTTAAAACATTAAGGAACTTTCCTCGGAACGGACACTTATTTATAACACACCCAAATCCCAAACGCAAACTACCCCCGCAAAATTTGTTGGGGCAAAAACAAAACTCCCCAAGGTTATACCCATAAGGAGCTCTGTTTCGATTTCTTCTCTTTGATCAAAGAGAAAAGTTTAGCGGACTGCCTCTTTAAAGGCCTTCCCGGCTTTAAAGTGAGGTACATCCACGGCTGGAATTTGAATTGTCTCACCAGTCTGTGGGTTGCGGCCGGTGCGTGCTGCCCTGTGACTAACAGTGAAAGTACCAAAACCCGTGATTGTAACTTTGCCGCCTGAAGAAAGCGTGCCGCGGATTTGCTCAATGAAAGTGTTAATCATTTTCTCGGACTTTGCTTTTGGCAATCCCACTTCCTTCGCAATTCCTTCAATCATGTCACTTTTTGTCATCTTTTGACTCACCCCCTCTCTTAAAGAAGATAATTTCTATTGTTAGCTAGCAATATTTTCGTTGTTTCGCTCAAGCGCCTTTATTATAACAAAAAAAATCCCGAATGCAAGTCAAATCTAAGGGAATTATCCACAACCCCTTTCGGGACAATAATAATTAGAAGATCGCTCGCCTCTTGTTATAAAAACTAAGTTGCGATCGGAAGCCAGCGGGCAGTACTTAACGCTAAAGCCAAAGCAACAAAAGCAATGATTACATGTTCCAAAACCAAACGCTTGGTTAAAATTCCTTCAAAGTAATGCTGAGTCAAACCCCAGAGCACATAATAAATCACCAAGAAGACCAGACCGCCTGCTAAATAATTAATCGGCGCATAACTCATCACCAACGCTACCTCGGCCATCAAAAACGAAAGACCTAAAATATAAACCCAGCGCTTTGGTTTAAAAATATCATGCTGCCAGAAGGACTGACTGAAAATCAAAAAAGAAATAAATGCAATCGCCAGAATTAAAAGATAACCTGGCCAACTAAAATAAATCGAGCCACCATAAACAACAGCGTACACTAAGAAAGCAGTAAAAAATGTTACCAAACTTAAATTGTTACGCGAGATCGGAGCAAAACGAAATCCTTTGCGACAAAAAGCAGTAAAGGTGCGAAATAAAATATAAAAAGCAGCGATGATAATCAGAACTAAAATTTGCTGAAAAATAAATCCTTGCAAGAACGCCGCAAAAATCACACTACTTACTAAAAGAAGTAAGTTTGGAATCAAAAAGTAAACGTAAGAAGTGCGGGCAATTTTAGAGCGCAAGTCAAAATTTAAAATCCAAAGCGCCCCAATCAAAACAATCAGCGCCAAGCCACCGAGGACCCCATACCAAATCCTTTCAAAGAAAAGCAGTATCTAAAGCAGACCGAGTATTATTGCCGTGATCAAAATTGGTTTGTATTGAATTTTAGGTATTTTTATCATTCTAACCCTCCTAAATTTTGCGATTGATATTGATAAAGGTTACTAAATACTAGAAGTAAGTCAGTTTTATAAAGATTTTAATGGATCTCGATGGCAAAAGTTAGGAGGGCTAACGCGAATAATAGGACTTAGCTGGATCTTGATAATTACTCCCTAAAATCAAGATCATTTCTTCAGTCTGCCCTTCCTTGGGAGACATACTTTCAATCCGAGCACCAAAGCGAGAGGCTAAATACTGCAAAGTGTAGGGCTTACTGTTATTTGTATAATCGTAAAGCACACACTGAGTGTAATTTTTATTCTTAGCATTCTTAGTCTTAACAACATTGTAACCATAGGACTTAAGCATCTTGGAAACACTATTCGCCAAACCATCCCTGCGAGTACCATTCAAAACTGCCAAGCGTGCTTTCTCTTGTTTGATATAACTATCAATAAAGATTTCATGGACAAATCTTTGAATCTCACTAAAGTCCCCTGCTCGCGGAACCAAAACATATGCTCCACCGTTACTCTGAGAAGCCATTAAAAATCCATCCGCGCTATTATCCAAAACCTTGTTAACCATCGTCTCAGGATTAATCTCTTTCGTAATTTCATACATCCTTTGCATTTCCCAAAGCTGAATGTCAGTGCGCAAGTGGTCACCCAAGATACCCAAAACATCGGAAACATTTTTGGGATTCGAGATAAAATTGATCTTCAAAGATTTCTCACGTAAAGCTGATAAAACCTGCTGTTGTCTCTTGGCCCTGTCAAAATCGCTCGTGGTATAGCGCGAGCGAGCATACTTCAAGGCAACGTTGCCATCCATCTCGTGAACGCCCTTGGTAATGAAGAATGGATCATAGCCCTGCATATTTTCATCTGGATAAGCATAATCATAAATATTTTTTTCAACATCGATCGTCACTCCGCCAACTGTATTGATCATCTTCTTGAATCCATCAAAATCCAATCTGGCGTAATAATGAATCGGGAGGTCTAAAATCTCCGAAATTTTTTCTTTGGTAAATGCCCCCCCACCGCCAGGGTAATTATCCTGCTCACCATAAGCATAGACTGAATTAATCTTGCCATAGCCATAATTACCCCCAACATAAACCTGAAGATCACGCGGGATTGAAAGCATTGCGGCATTTTTCTCCTGAGGATCAATGCTTAAAACAATAATTGTATCTGTAAGATTTGGTGCAACGTGCCCCTCACCACCAAGACCCAAAAGGAGAATGTTAATCCGGCCATCTCCTTCACCCTTGAGCTGGCGCCAGTCAACATCACCAAAGATTCCCGCAAGAAACGGCGCCGAACCACTTGTGTTCTCAGTGATAATCCGCCGTGCTGTCATTGCTGCTTTGACTAAAAACCAACCCATTACTAAGGACAAGAAAATTGCCGCTGCTAAAATCAGCGCTCGTTTCCGATCAAGTTGCCACCACTTGGGCTTCACAGCTATTACTTTACTAGCCGGGGTAGGTTCGAATTTTGGGTTAAAACTAATCCTTCGCGGCATTTGGCCCCGTTAAATAAAACTTAATAAAACTTGCAGGGGTATTATAACATAAATCAGGTATCGGGTTACAGGTAACAGGTACCAGGTAGGAAATAAACTCTATCACCTGCAACCTGATACCTGATACCTGAAACCTATTTAAAGTTGATTTTTTGAGTAAATTAGCTTAGAATGATAGTAGCAAAGGCCACCTGTCTTAGTCAGATTTTTTACTCTTGAATTTCTACTTAATTTGGGTGGCTAGCTCAGTTGGCTAGAGCGTTCGATTCACATTCGAAAGGTCAGAGGTTCAAATCCCCTGCCACCCACCATTGCAAATCAGAAGTTAGAAGTTAGAAATAGAGTTAAATGAAAAAAACTGACGACAAGAAAAAACCAAAGAAGTTTTTCTACGCTGAAGACAAAAAAACCGAAGGGGAAGAAAGCGGCAATTTTACTGATTTCTTAAAGTCAGTTGGAAATTTTGTGATGGAAGTTGCCGAGACCGTGATTAGTGTCTTGGTGATTGTCTTTCTGATCCGCTACTTCTTAATCCAGCCGTTCTACGTGATGGGGCAAAGCATGGAACCAAACTTCCAAGACGGAGAATATTTAATTGTCGATGAAATTAGTTACCGCTTCACAGAACCGGAGCGCGGCGATGTAATCGTTTTTAATTACCCTAAAGATCCTTCTAAAAACTATATTAAAAGAATCATTGGTCTTCCTGGTGAAAAAATAGAAGTCTCTGACGGCCGGCTAATTGTCTATAATAAAGAAAATACCAAAGGCGTTCAAATCAAAGAATCATACATTCCTAAAGAATGGGATACCCTCGGTGAAGTTATCGAGGATTTAGATGACGATGATTATTTTGTAATCGGCGACAATCGCCAGCCCAATGCTTCCTCCGACTCTCGGGAATGGGGAGAACTTGCCCGCTGTAACATCATTGGAAAGGTCTGGCTTAGAGCTTGGCCCGTGAGTGAAGCTGGAGTTATTAAGCACTATAACGACGATTATAATTTGGTCAGTAGATAGTTCAGAGTTCAAAGTTCACAGTTCAAAGTTTTTAGACCTAGTAACCCTGAACTATAAACTTATAACTTTGAACTATTTTGGGGGCTCGTAGCTCAGTGGCAGAGCAGTCCCCTCATAAGGGATTGGTCGTAGGTTCGAACCCTACCGAGCCCACCAGAACAAGTAATAAGTGGGAAACTTCTTTTTGAAGAGGTTTTTTTGTTTATCCTTAAATTTCATTGACAGAAAGCCATTTTTTTGCTATAATAAGGTAATCATGTACTACAAGGGTACATGGCATACCTCAAATAAAAATGAAAAATAAAACCTGTCCCGAACTTGTTTCGGGAACTAGTAAAACTAAGTTCCGTTGTGATTTTAGGGTGCCTTTGAGATATAGAACTACTCCCCAAAAGAGAGCTTTTTACTTGCTCAGAAAAATCACCCTCGTTGGCATCACGCTGATTGCAATCCTGAGCTTTTTTGTACCATTCAGCCCAAGCACCACCTCCGCTCAAGAAAGTGACTATTCAATTTCCTCCCAAATCAATGCTAATACCCTAATTTCACTTACCAACCAAACCCGCTCTCAAAATGGGCTCGCTACTCTTAAAACCAACTCCCTTTTAACCCAAGCCGCAAGTGCCAAGATTAATGACATGTTCTCAAAGGGCTACTTTGCCCACATCAGTCCCCAAGGCGTTACCGGCTGGTACTTCATTCGCACCGAAGGTTATCGTTACTACAAGGCCGGAGAAAACCTCGCCAAGGATTTCTGGACCAGCCAAGGGGTCTTTAATGCCTGGATGGCTAGTTCCACTCACCGCACTAACATTCTTGAGCCGAACTTCCGTGAAATTGGAATTGCCGCCAAAGACGGAAAGTTAAACGGTCAAAATACTACTCTCACGGTCCAATTCTTCGGTACTCAAGCAAGTACTCCCCCTTCAACAGGAGGGACAGTCGCCGCTTCTGAAGATACCTATTTTTCAGTTCCGAAACCGAAAATCACCTCTCCCAAACAAAACGCTA
>SOKK01000091.1 GCA_004374725.1 Patescibacteria group bacterium
AAGTTGTAATTGAGAACTAATCTTCGCTCCTTTGTAAACCAAAGTTAAGGTTTTTCTTGTCTCGCCACCCTTACTTCCAATCGCAACCAAACCAAAAACATTTTTATAAGCCGAAAGGTAAACCGGCGCTTCAAATTGACCAGAGGAAGAAACATCCACAATCAGACCATTGATTAAGAGAATTGCATTTGGTTCCGTCCTCCCTTTAATTGTCACCCGATTATACTCAAACTCAGCAAAGTCCTCCGGAGAATCAATTGTTAAGCTTGGACCTTCCGTCACTGTTTCTTTCACCAGGTTCACTGCTTTACCATCTGAAGCTAAATTCAAAACCCACTGAGTTGTTGTCGGGTTAGCCCAAATCTTAAGAACCTTTCCTGATTCTGCTAGAACCGGAACATAATCTGAACCAGGATTCTTATAAATATGATATAGCACTTGGACAACATTTCCCTGTTTAAGATTAGAGCTAGTCTTTTCAACTGCTGTGATTCGCATCTTGAAGTAACGTAATTCCGCATTCTCCTTTTGATATTTTTGGAATGTTTCTCCCTCTACCTTACTATCTTTCTCAACTACCCCCGTAATTACCTCCTTAGCCTGAGTCTTAAAATCATCCGCAGCAAAAACAAAATTCCACATCCCTCCTAGAATAACCACTGTGATTAACAGAATAATTAAAATTTTTAATCTCAGAATGTACATCAAAATAATTAAAATTTAATTCCTTCTTTGCGCATTCCATCCGCAACTGCTTTTACCTGTCCGTGATAGTGATAGCCACCACGATCAAAAACTATTCCTTTAATCCCCTTCTTCAGAGCTTTCTTAGCCATCAATTCACCCACTTTTTCTGCAATCTCAACAGTACAATTATCTTTTTTATTTCCAGCTTCCTTATCACTGACACTGAAAATAGTTTGTCCTTTATCGTCGTCAATTGCTTGCACATAAAGATGTCGCAAACTACGAAAGACTGATAAACGTGGTTTTTCTTTTGTTCCATAAACAACTTTGCGAATTCGTCGCCTTCGCCTTAATCTATCAATTACTTTTTTTTGAACTGCAATCATTCTTGCTTTATTTCCTAACTTTTAACTCTTTACTTTGAACTTGTCGTTGCTGCTCCTTCCTCACCACCAACTGCCTTACCAACTTTACGTCTAATATGTTCCCCCTGATAAGCAATGCCTTTACCTTTATAGGGTTCCGGGGGACGGAGATTTCTAATTTGAGAGGCAATCTCACCAACTAGTTGTTTATCAATTCCTGACACTGTAATCACATTTTTTTCAACCTTAAAGTCAATTCCCTCAGGTTTTTCAACTGTCACGGGATGCGAAAATCCCAACTCCAGAATAAGATTCTCTCCCTCTAATTTAGCTTTGTACCCTACCCCGTTAATTTCTAACTTCTTTGCAAACCCTTTCACCACTCCTTCAATTAGATTGGCTAACAAAGCACGAGCTAGGCCATGCAAAGCTCTTGTTTCCTGCTCATCATTCTTTCTTTCCACAATTAAACTATCATCTTCTTGCTTTAATTTAACAACAGAAGGTAGATAATATTGCAACTCACCTTTGGGTCCCTTAATCTTGCAAAGCTGTCCTTTGATCTTCACCTCTACCTCCTTGGAAATACTAATTGATTTTTCTCCTATACGTGACATAGAAATAAGATTACCAAATCTTTACTAAAACTTCTCCACCGATATTTCTTTTCCTCGCTTCCCAGGTAGTCATCACTCCCTGAGGCGTTGAAACAACAAGAGTACCCAACCCTCCTAACACCAACGGAAATTCTTGCGCTTTTTTATAAATTCGCTGACCAGGTTTACTTACAGTTTCAATTCCCCTGATTACCGACTCTCCATTGTAATATTTCAAATCCAAAACTAACATATCTCTCTGTTCTTGGCGATCCTTAGAAAAACCTTTGATATAACCTTCTTGTTCAAGAATCTTCGCGACCTCAAATTTCAATGTTGAGTAAGGAATAACAACACTTTCTTGCTTTACAAGCAAGGCATTACGAACTCTTGTTAACATATCGGAAAGTGGATCTGTCATAACTCAGGTTAAAGGTTAAAGGTTAAAGGTAAAAGGTAATTTTGACCTCTGACCTTTGACCTTTGATCTTCATTCTACCAACTGCTTTTTCTCACTCCGGGAATTTCTCCTCTTTGGACTCTTTCACGAAAACAAATCCGGCACATCCCAAACTTGCGCAGATAGCCACGTCGTCTCCCACATAAAGGACAGCGATTATAAACACGAGTCCTAAATTTTGACTTCCGTTTTAACCTTTCTGATTTTACAACAAGTGACTTTTTAGCCATGATTATAAAAATTATTTCTTCCTAAGAGGAAATCCTAATAATTCTAAAAGTATCTTGCCTTCCTCATCATTCTTTGCGTTAGTCACTACAGTAATTTCCAACCCAAAAGTTTCAGTTACTTCATCAGGGTCAATTTCTGGAAAAGCAGTGTGTTCCTTAATCCCAATTGTATAATTACCTCTGCCGTCAAAACCCTTGTTTGAGAGTCCCCTAAAGTCACGTACCCGCGGCAGAGTAATCTGTACCAAACGCTGGATAAAATCATACATTCTTTTCCCTCTCAAGGTTATCTTCAACCCCACTTTACTTCCCTCGTGAATCTTGAACCCTGAAATAGCCTTCCTGGCCAAGGTAATCACAGGTTTCTGCCCCGTGACGCGCGCAAGTGATTTTGAAGCGTACTCAATGAAAGAAGAATCTTCCTGAGCTCTACTTGCTCCAACATTAACTACAACCTTCTCCAAATGAGGTACTGCATAATCATTTTTTCTTCCTAATGTCTTTTTAAGTTCAGGAAGAATTTTGCTTTGATATTCTTCTTGTAAAACCGACTTAGATGAATTCATTAATTAATTACTCCTTTACATTTTTTGCAAATTCTTTCATGCTTATTCTTCTTACTGCTAGTCTTTTTCTCATGCAAGCGACTCGAAACACGAGTCTTTTTATTACAACGGGGACAAATAATCTGAACATTAGAAACTGCGATTGGAGAAGGAAACTCAACCAATCCCCCTTTCTGACGCTTACGATTAGGACGAACAGCCTTTTTCATCAAATTAACATTCTCAATAACAACTCGTTCCGAATCCTTCAGTACTCTCAAAACCTTACCGGTTTTTCCTCGGTCTTTTCCTTTAATAATTAAAACTTTATCTCCACGTTTAACTTTCATCTTAAAATCACTAAAAAACTTCAGGTGCCAAAGAAACAATTTTTTGATAACCACGCTCTCTTAATTCAGAGGGGATTGGACCAAAAATTCGGCTTCCACGAGGGTTTCCTTCCTTATCAATAATTACTGCAGCATTCTCATCAAAACGAATTACAGAACCATCCTTGCGTTTAAAGGGGCTTTTCTGTCTAACAATTACAGCTCTAACAACCTCTTTTTTCTTTACTATTCCAGTCGGGATTGCTTCTTTTACTGAAGCAACGATTACATCACCCAATCTTGCATAACGTACCTTGCTATGCCCTAAAACCTTAATACATCCTAAAACACGTGCCCCAGTATTATCCGCTGAACTAAGTTTTGTCTCAGCTTGAATCATTTTTTCTTCCGAGGATAAATAACCTTAAAACGTTTTGTTTTACTAAAAGGACGGCCTTCCTCAAATTCAACTAGATCCCCTTTCTTAAATTGATTCTTTGGATCATGTACTTGATAACTCTGGGTAAATTTATAACGTTTGTGATAAAGAGGATGAGTCTTATAAGTCTCAATCTCAACTTTAATAGTCTTATCAACATTACTATTCACCACTCTGCCTTTGATAATTCTCTTTTTGGATTGTTTTTTTGACTCAGATTTCACTAATTTGCCCTTTCCCTATCTATATATATTATTTAGTCTCGTTTTTAGGAGACGAAGTGGCTCTAATTTTTTCTTTCGATTCTGTCTCTTCGAGCAATTCCTGTTCACCGATTACCATCAAAGTTCTCGCAATATCACGCCTTAAAAGAGGGATCTCACGATGATTCTTGAGCTGTTTTAGGGCTGCCTTAAATCTCAATTCCCTAAGCCTCTCCCGCATCTTTAGAAGCTCTTTCTCAAGTTCCACTTTCCTCTTTTTACGAATTTCTTTTATCTTCATCTTGAACTCCTACTTCTTCTTTGACAAAAAACTTAGTTTTAAAAGGAATTTTATTAGCAGCAAGACGCAAAGCTTCTTTAGCAACTGATTCAGAAATTCCATCCATTTCAAAAAGTACTCTCCCTGGCAACACCACAGCAACAAATTTTTCAACATCTCCCTTGCCACTTCCCATTGGTACTTCTAAAGCTTTTTTCGTGACTGGTTTATCCGGAAAAACACGAACCCAAATTTTCCCTCCCCTCCTAATATAACGAGTTATCGCCCTCCGCGCTGCTTCAATCTGCTGGGCAGTAAACCAACCTCTCTCCTTTGCTCTCAAACCAAAACGTCCAAACTCAACTTCGCTTCCTCGCTTAGAGGATCCTCTCATTTTCCCTCGCTGCTGTTTACGATATTTCATTTTACGCGGCATCAACATTTGTCTCTCTGATTAATTAGCTCTGGGAACCCTTACCTGCACGAGCAGGCAGGGATCTCTCTCTACTAAATACCTCTCCTTTATATATCCACACTTTCACTCCAATCAAACCATAGACAGTGCGCGCAGGAACATAGGCATAATCAACATCGGCCCTTAAGGTATGCAAAGGAATTTTACCTTTTGTGATCATTTCTCGTCGTGACATCTCTGCACCGTTCAGCCTTCCCGCAACCATAATCTTGCATCCCAGTGCCTTCGCCTGCATGATCCGATCCACTGCCTGTTTAATTACTCTCCTGTAAGGAATACGTTTTTCCAGTTGCTCTGCAATTCCTAAGGCAACCACCTTCGCGTCTAAATCCGGCTTTGCGATTTCCTTAATACTAATTCTTACCCTTTTTTGAATCTTCTTTTCAATCTTTCCTTTCAGTTTTTCAATCCCCGCTCCACCCTTACCAATAACAACTCCTGGCCTTGATGATTTAATCTCAATATCAATTTGTTTTACGGAACGCTTGATAATAATTACCGCAACCCCTGCTTCTTTCAAATTATCCAAAATCAACTTACGAATTAAAATATCTTCCAGAAGGGAGTCACGATACTTTTTTCCTTTTGCAAACCACTGAGAATTCCAAGTTCTCAATCCACCAAGACGAAAACTAAAAGGATTAACTTTCTGTCCCATTGTTTATTCTGCCTTTCTTCTAAAAAACTTGCTTAAGAAACCCCGGCGTTTTTTCTGTCCTTTACCTTTTTCCTTCTTCTCTTGTAAGGAAGATAGTCGCTCTTTATCCTCTAGAGTTTCTTCACTAGCCTTTCGGCTTAATTGCCCTAAATCCTGAGTAGGTTTCTTTTGAGGCTCTTTTTTCTTTTCTTTTTCTGAACGCTTTTTCGCTACTTCCTGGTCACGTTTCTTTTTTGCTAAAACTCTCTCCTTAACTTTTCTCTCAGAAGTTAGAACCTTTTCATCTAAAATAACACTAATATGGGTCGTACGTTTCAGAATTTCATCCGCGGATCCTCTAGCACGTGCACGCCAACGTTTGAAAGTTGGACCCTGGCCAATTAAAATATTCCGAATATATAAATTATCTTCTTCCAATCCATAATTATTTGTTGCATTTGCTACTGCCGAGTTTACTGCCTGCAAGAGAAAAGAAGCAGCTTTTTTTCTGGTGAATTTCAAAGTTTTTGTAGCATCGGAAACATTCTTTTTCCTAATTAAACTTGCTACTGGTTCAACTTTACTTGAAGATATTCGTAAATTTCGACTATGAGATTTTACTTGCATAGCGACCTAAATTATTTTCCTTCCTCGGGTTTTTTTTCATCACCTGCAGGAGCAGTTTCACCTGCTGGTGCAGGAGATGCTTCTTTTTCAGCACCTTCCTCAACTATTGCTCCTGGTGGTCGAACTTGAGTCTCAGCCATTTCTTCCTCTTTTGCCATTCGTCCACCATGTCTAACAAACTTTCTCGTTGGTGAAAATTCTCCTAACTTGTGTCCTACCATTGCCTCTGTAATTAAAACCGGGATATGTTCCTTACCATTATGAACTCCAATTGTAAAACCGACCATCTCTGGAGAAATAGTTGAACTCCGAGACCAAGTTTTAATTACCTCTTTAGTGTGAGGCCCTAACTTCTTGAGCTTTTCGACTAAACGCTCGTCAATATAGGGACCTTTTTTCAGCGAACGAGACATGCCACTAATGATTAATGAATAATGATTAATGATTAATTTTACTAATTATTCATTATTCATTACTAATTACTAATTATTCATTATTCTACATTCTCTCCCCACTACGTCTCTTTATAATATACCGGTTAGAAAGTTTTCTTCTTTTACGTGTCCTATATCCCAGAGCTGGCTTCCCTGTTGGAGTTTTGGGATGTTTTAAACCAATTGGGCTACTTCCCTCTCCGCCACCGTGTGGATGATCACAGGGGTTCATTGCCTTCCCTCTTACTTTTGGCCTCCTGCCCAGATGTCTTGATCTGCCAGCTTTTCCTAACCTGACATTCTCATGATCA
>SOKK01000068.1 GCA_004374725.1 Patescibacteria group bacterium
GCAGAATTTAATCTTAGGAATCGCTCTGGGACTCGCTTGGGTTCCTTGTGCCGGGCCAGTCCTGGGAATCATCCTTGGATTTACTCTCCTTGAAGGAAATCTATTCTACAGCTTAACCTTGATGCTAACCTACGGAATCGGGGTTGCAATTCCTCTGCTTGTGATTGGTTATCTAGGCAACACTCTTGTCAATCAAATCAACTGGCTTAAAAAACACCTCCCTCTTATTCAAAAAATCGCCGGGGGTGTTATAATAACTATAGGAATTCTAATGATCTTCGGAATCGACTATGAAATCCAAAGATTATTATTAAAATAAAATGCCAATTATTCAGACCAAAAACTTAACTAAGTACTACGGCAAAACCCTTGGTTGTAAAAATCTCAACCTCAGTATCAAAAAGGGTGAGGTTTTTGGGTTTCTTGGCCCAAACGGCGCTGGCAAGACAACCACCATCCGTCTGCTTTTAGATTTAATTCGTCCAACCAAAGGCAGTGCCAAAATCTTTAACAAAGACGTTCGCAAAGATTCTATCAAAATCAAAGAAAACATTGGCAACCTTCCTGGCGATGCCAGTATGTACGGAAAGATGCGAGGAATTGATTTCCTAAACTACCTGGAACGCTTCCACAAAAACAACCGTAGCAACTATAAATTAGAACTAGCTGATAAACTTGACCTCGACCTCAAAAGAAAAATTAAGAATCATTCCAAAGGTAACCGTCAAAAACTCGGTGTCATCCAGGCCCTGATGAGCAAACCCAAACTGATTATCTTCGACGAACCAACAACCAGCCTCGATCCCTTAATTCAGCAAAAGTTCTACAAGATTATTCTCGGCCTCAAGAAGAAAGGTCATACTATTTTCTTCTCTTCTCATATTTTATCTGAGGTAGAAAAAATTTGTGACCGGGTCGGAATTATCCGTGAGGGAGAGATTGTTGCAATCAAAAGCATTCCAGAGTTGCGCAAAGAAAAAATTCACTACCTCAGAGTGTTATTAAAAGAAAAAGTAAGCCCAGAAGAATTTGAAAAGCTCAAAGGAGTAATTAAGGTTGAAGAAGAAAATAAACACCTCGTAATCACCTACAAAGGAAATATCAACGCTCTTATCAAGAAACTTGCTAAATATACTATCTCAGATCTTGGCTTTAAAGAAACTAATCTCGAATCAATTTTTCTAGACTATTATAAATAAATGTTGTAGAAACAATTCATGAATTGTTTCTACGGAATATTGTGAACAAACATGTTTAGTCTCAACCTCCTAAAACGCACCCTCTCCGAACAGAAAATCGCCCTTGCAATTTACACGATTGGGCTGGGGCTTTATGCATGGATGATGGTTGCAATGTATCCAACGATTAGCCAAAACAGCAGTGGGCTTGAGCAGTATTGGGAAAGTTTTCCCGAAACGATGAAGCAGTTCTTTGGTGCCAAGGAATTAAGTATTACAACCCTGGAGGGTTTCCTCTCAGTTGAGTACATACTGTTTTGGCAAATCATCATCCTTGCTTTCACAATTGCTTTTGCAACTCGCGCAATCGTCAAGGAAATTGAGGATGGGACAATGGAATTAATGCTTTCCTATCCCATTTCCCGCCTGAAATTCATCTTCACCAAGATTGTTTCAGGAATCATAGGAATAATCATCTTAGCAGGTCTAAGTTCTTTGATTCTTTATCTCACAACTCTCACAATCGAGGATTCAATTGCATTCAAAAAAATTCTCTATATCGGTGTTGCTAGTTTTGGGCTCTTTTTCGCTTTTCTGGGAATCAATTTCATCTTCTCCGCGATCTTCAGTGAAAGAAGTAAAGCCAACTTTACCTTGATTGG
>SOKK01000084.1 GCA_004374725.1 Patescibacteria group bacterium
TAAACATCAAAAGTGCGACTTCCTAACTTACCAATTCCCTTGGTAACTGCCTCACCTTGAACTTCTTGGCTTTCTGTGCTTTTTGTTCCTTCACTCTTTACTCCCTCGCTTTCTTTCACTCCCTCACCTTCAGAACTACCGCCACCAGGAACTGACTCAGAGGTAGCACCTGGCTTCCAGGTCAACTCAATTATCTCCGGCAAACCAAAGGCATCAACACCACTTGGCTTGAGCGGCTTCTCGCCTTTGGGTTCCTCTGGTTCCTGAGGAGGTTCCTTGGGTTGTTCACCGATTCCAGAAGCAGTTGCCTTAAATGATTTTGTCCAAGGAGTAGCTTGGCCACCAGGATAAACTGCCCGGATACGATACCAATAACTATCATTGCCATCCATCGGTGCTTGGACATCAACGTACTCACGATTCTTAAAGGCCGCGCTACCACTTTCAATCTTAGCAATTTGATTTGCGCTTATGGCCTTAAAGTTTTGAGTTTCAGCACGGAAAACCCGGTAAGTTTTCGGTTTAATTGTATTTTTATAATCCCAAGTTATTTTCACATTACCGTCAGAGAGAACTGCCTTATGGCCATCGTTCTGATCTTCTAACTTCCATTGATTGGGATACTTAATTTCAGGATAATCATAGCCCTTGTTTCCCAAATCCTTCTTAAAGTAGGGGAAGGAGTGGAACTTGGAAAGTGGATCGGAAAAGACTTCTGCACTGGCAATATCATGTTTGCGATTGCCATCGTAATAGAAGCGTCCTTTGGTGGACATCTCCCTAACATCACAGACCATAAACACAGCACGATACTGAGAAATCAAGCGGAAGCCGTAATTAATCTTTTCCATTACCTCGCGATCAGAAAGACTCGGATCTTTGTAGTAATCACGGTACTTCTTAATTAATTGCCTACCTTGATTTGTATTGTAGTATTGCTTAACCCAGTCCAAGAAATTTGTCTCTCGTTGATAAGTATAAGTATCATTAAGAGTTTGACCATTCTGCAACTTAATCGCCCAGCGGACCGACATCTGGTTAGGACCAGGGTTACTTACTCCTGGATCACTAAATATCACAGGATAAATGTCATAATTCTTCCCGCCAATAGTGACTGGTCTCTTGGTGCTTTCTTTACCAACATTGAATCTCATCTGCGCTTGGTGAAGTTCGCCGCCACCAACCTGCTTCCAGCCACGGAATTCTCCGCGATCATAGTAGAGTTTGAGTTTACCAAACCAACCATAGGGAACACTTCTTTCAAGATAACTAGGAAGGGAAATAAAATGTTTATTTTTCATACCCCACCCCAGCGGCTGAAGAGCAACTTGGGCTAAAGAATCACCACTGAAATGCAAGACATCCTTGGGCGAATACCTGGTTGTCCAGGCATATTCATCAGGAGAACGGTCACTGCCCAAAGCACTTTCGTTAATCAAATACAATCCTTCACCATTATCAATTTTAGGATTGCCAGAAACATTCTTGGCTTTAAAGCTAAATTCAATCTTCTCGTGTTTTGCTGCAACTCGATTTCTCCGATTCTCCGGTGCTTTTTTGCCAGCGCTATTTCTATTCCAATAACCATAATAGTTAGAATCAGAACCGTAGGCATATTCGCTATCGTAAGATTCTTTGTCATTATCTTTTACCCTGACAGTTCTTTGAGCAGACAGAATTTCTGCGCTACCACCATTGACACTCGCCTTTGTGTTATAAGCATTACTACCTTTGAACTTAGCTTGCAAAGAATTATTATAAGAATAAAAAGTTTCTTGATTTTTCTTGCCGTTATTCTTAAAGTTTTGATAATAAGGAATCAGCACCTCGCGGTAATCAAGTGGGTTTCTTGTGAATTTTAACTCAACATTACCGTTATCTACACTTGTCAGATAAAAAGTCAGTCCAGTTCCCCAGCTATAGCCGCTTGCTGAAGTTGGACGAGGAATTTTAATTTCAAAATCACCATTAACTTTTCCTAAGTGATACCACTGATTACCTTTTGGAATCTCAAATTCATAAACCTGTTGTTTTGACACCTTTGCCAAATAAAAATCCTTTGGCAAACGCCCATAGATTTTTCCATCGCCAGGAATCGCTTTCGCCTCTCCTGCATCAATCACGCTTTGCAAACTGACCCTCTCAGCTTTTCCGCGCTTGATATCATCCCAAGCTCTTCTTGCAACTTTGGCAGGATACTTATAGCCACCGCTAATTTTATAAGGGGCTGGTTGAGTTTTCTCCTCTGCCCAATAGCGGTTTTCCGTAACCGTGACTTTAAATTTCGCCACCTGCTTTCCGCCCCCCGCTCTCGTCTCCGGATTAATCAAAAAATACCAGGAAGCATAAGCTGCTCCAGCCAAAATAACTAAGGCAAAGACTGTCCAAAGAACAATCTTGAGTACTTTCTTGTTAGACCTTCGAGTTGAGATATTTTTGTTTCTCATTTCTTATTTTTATTTAATTAGCAATTGTTCCCCCTGAATTGATAATTAATTTTTATTCACTTGCCCACTGCCACCACTTGGGAAGCTAACCAGCACTTTTTAAACGATTATTATCTACCACCACCGAAGATGACCGCGACAAAATCTTGGTAAGCTCCTTGCTGTTTATCTCCTCCGCCACCGCCACCACCAATTTGATCGCCTCCACCACTTTGATAGAGAGTAATCTGCGACTGATTGTGGATTCCATTAATTTCTGACTTAGCAACATCCATTTTCTTTTTGAAATAAATGCGAGCCAATTGAGCAGGATGATCACCAGCATTAGTAACAAAATATTTTCCTGATAACATTTCGGTTTTAAGAGAAATAGTTCCCGCTCGAGCATTAACTTTTCTTAAGGAAATCTTATCAAATGCGGAACTCTTTTCTCCGATTCCCCTCACAACTTTAAAAACTTGAGGGTCATACTTAATCACTGTCTCTGCAGCACTCACCTTTTTTGCTTTGGTGTCTAATCGAACATCCACATAGAACTGATCATCGACTTTGTTATAAAGCACATCCGGAACAAGAGAAAACTGTACTTTGGGACTTTCACTAACCCCACTACTTGCAAAGGAAAAATCGCCTCTTTTGTAGATCAACCAACCGCCGATTGCCGTACCAACGGCAATCAAGACAATAACTAACGTAATGATGATTGTTTTGGCTTTCATTGTTTATTGATTAATAAATAATTATTTTGCCCGTAATTTTCTTCGGCTCAATCCCCAAAGCACAATCGTTACAACCAAGGCAATCAAAATAATCACACCAATTACAATCCCGGAAGTCGGCAAGTTACCCAAGAAACCACGTTCCTCTTCAGCACCAGTGACCTCACCTTCATCACCTTCAGCAACAGAAACCTCTTTAACCGTGATTGAAACACTATCGCTTGCTTTCTTATCTCCTTCTGTGACTTCAAAAGTAATCTTATGATCATTCACCGAAAGGTCACTCTTATCAAACTTCAATTCAGTACCAATTTCGCCATCTTTACTAGAAGTCCATTTATACTGTATTGCTTGATCAGCACTAACAGCATCAGTGGCAGGAGTGGTCCCAGTCACTTCTCCCTCAAAAGCAATTGTATCGCCCTTGAGAAAGACCGCACCATCCTGTGGAGATTTAATTTGAGCAACTAATTCTTGAATTGCATATTCGCTAAACTGATATTTCCCGCCTTGGACATAGCCCAAAATATTTGAATTATCACTGACCCGGACCAAAGCGCTCTTACTTTGTAAAACATCTACATCGGCATGCGTATCATTTTTTAAACCTTCAAAAGTAACATCTGCCAAAGTGCCTTCACCCTTAAACCAACCGTGCTCGTTGTGATAGGCATCCCCGGTCAAACCGACTACTGCCAGCTCGCCTTTTTGGTTAACTTGATTCAAGTCAGTAGAGCTACCCATATCACTTTCAAAGATTGGATTCTCTACGTTTTGATTTGCAGTGTAGCGCTTAACGTTCTTAACTTTAATGTACTCTGGATTAAACTTAAAGTAACAAGCCGCAACATTAATTTCACTCTCTAAACTATTAATCTTTAATCCAACTTTGAAATTCTGGTTAGCTTTGTAGGTTCCAGAAGAAGGATCTAAAACAATACTTGGTTGAGTGCCAGCTTGACCAATCGCGTAACGACCACCTTGGGCAAGATCTAAAATATCAGAGTTATCAGAAACCCTTGCGATTGAGCTTTTTGCCTTATCAAAGGTTACTTCTGTAGTAACCCCGGCCCTCTTACCAGAAAAAGTCAGGGTTGCCAAAGTTCCTTCGCCCTTAAACCAACCGTGAGTATCATGATACTGATCACCAGTAAGACCAACAACAGTTACCTCACCCTTACTATTCGCTTCAGAAATATTTGCAGTGCTTCCCAAATCACTTTCAAAAACCGGAGCTGCAGCGCTTGTTTGATTAGCAGTATTACGTTTAACACTCTTAAGTTCTAATTGATCTTTGTTAAACTTCAAATAAGCTGCTGCAACATTCACTTCGTCCTGGTTAGTGTTAACTTTCAAAGCAACATTGAAGCTCTGGCCTGGTGCAAAAGTTCCTGTCTCGGGATCCAAGCTAAAGCCAACTTTCTCAACTGCAGCGCGTCCAGTTAAGGTAGTCAAAATTGTCCAACTACCCCAAAAAACACCAGCGGCGACAACAATTGCCAAAACAACAGCAATAATTTTTTCTGTCTTGGTATAATTACGAAACTTTTTCATTTTTATTTTTTATTTAATTAGATCTAACAATTGATCTAAGGAATTTCCAGCCAACTTCAATTAACTTCTGGTAGCTATCTGAGGTAGGAACTTCTGTCTTGGCCTTATAGGTACCGTAAGCAGTCTGGTACTCCTTTTCCTCTACTTCTCGTCTTGGGGAAAGCGGCTGTTTTTCAGCACTCTCTGGAGTAGTATACTGCTCGATATCTTGATAATAGTTCTCGTCGTAGTTAATTCCTTCGGCAGTTGCTCCTTCTGGTGCACGGAACTCGAGCGCAAAACCCAAGATAATTGCGAATGCTGTTAAGGAAGAGACGGAAAGAATGATGATATTCTGCTTTTTAATCTTCTTTTTAGTTTTGGCATCAAGTTTCTTGGCCATTATTCCTTCCCCATCTCGCTTTTGAAATTACAATTTATTGAGCAGGAACCGCTTTGGTTGCTGGAGTTGTACTACCTGCTGGAGTTGTACTACCACCTGCCGGAACAGCTTTTGACTTTGCAGCTGCAGCTGCTCCAGTTTGAGGGAAGCCTTTGTAAGCTAAGATTTTGCCAATATCTAGCCAGTCAACAACATCGTCACGATTGACATCCTCACGCACAATTGCTTTAGCAACATTGGTACCACCAAAAGATTCGCCAACCTTTACACCAGGGAAGCCATTGTAAGCAAGAACTTTGCCAATATCCAACCAGTTTACAAGTCCATCAAGGTTTACATCCTCAGGGATATCCTCTTTGGGCTCTTCGGGTTGCTTAGGCTCTTCGGGCTCTCCTTTAGGTTTGGTTGGTTCAGTTGGCTCTGCAACGCCTCCGCCCGTGGTATAGGTAATACTCTTTACCGGACCGTTTGCCCTGACAGTGGAATCGAAATAACTTACTGCTTGAAGCTGATACTCATAAGTTGTATTTTTCTGAACAACGTCCAGGTCCTCGTAGCGACTGCCAGGATAGTTTACAGTTGCAATCTCACGCCAACCCCCACCTCCCTTAAGACGCTTGCGAACTTTGTACGCTTTAGCGTTAACGCCGTTCTTTTCATTCCAAGCCAAAACGACGTGATACTTCTGGTTAATTGCGGCATTCAAAGCATTCGGAGCCTTAAGGCCTGCCCGACCGGCAGATTTAACCTCATCTAGAGTACCAAAGACATTTCCTGCCTTGAGGTAGTCTCCTGCTTTATCTTCAATTTTGTATCTTCCGCCTCCACCTTCAAACATCCGGTCATGGTAGTAATAGTAAGTTCGGAATTCACGCATCTCTTTCCCAAATCCTAGACTTTTAACTTGGAACAAATCCACATCCAAACTGACTGTTTTTTTCTTCAATTGGTCAACTGCACTCGGAGCAAAGTTAAATCTGATACAATATCGATTTTGAACACCCGTAGAAATCTTGGAAGAAGAGGCATACCTAGTACTCCCCTTTGAATAACTAAACCCCGGTTTAGTAAAGACAAGATTTAGGTCTTGCTTGGAAAGTTCCTGGCGCAACTTGGTTGCCTCTGGCTCTTTCCCAAAGTAATTGGTAAAGACACCAACCCATTTCTTCTTTTGGACATCCAACATTTCCAAAGGAACATCCAAGGAAACACCTCTAGCTCCTTTGAGGGCACCGCGGAAATCTTTTGCCCAATCACTGTTGTCATTAGGATCTACTAACCGCGCCTGGAGAGTGAAGTCCATCCAGTCTCCGTCGGTTTTCTTCCCACCAGCTACCTTTAGACCAACATAGGTTCCTTTATTCTCAGCAATTGCTCCCCCAGCCGGCCAAATAGTCCCCTTGACTGCTTCGACTTTTTCTTCACGGCTT
>SOKK01000028.1 GCA_004374725.1 Patescibacteria group bacterium
CTTTAAATTCTTTAAGATTGCTACCCACGACCACTGTAGGATCTACACCTCCATCTACTAACACTTTCCCCAACATTGCAGTGGTTGTTGTCTTCCCATGTGTTCCTGTTACTGCAATTCCGAAACTCCTATTTACAAGTTCCGCCAATGCTTCTGGATAGCTTAAATACCTGATTTTTCGACTTCGGGCTGCAGATAATTCGGGGTGGTCATCAGGAATCGCAGGAGTGTAGATTACAATATCATAGTCCTTTTTGATATTATCAGCGGTTTGAGTGCCGATTTTAATCCTTGCCCCCAGCTCTCCTAAATCCTTTGTAATTTCCGACGCAACTAAATCCGAACCAGAAATTTTAATTCCATGCTTCAAAAAAATTCGTGCTAAGGCGCTAACTCCAATCCCTCCAATCCCAATAAAATAAGCAGTTTTAATTTTGTTTAAGTCAAGCATTGTCCAATTAAATCAACAATTTTCTTAGCAGCATCCGTGGGAAAAATAGTTTTCATTTTCCCTGAGATTTTTTCTAATTCCTCCTCATCCTCTAAAAGACCACGAATTACCCGTTCCAGTTGAACAGCTGAAAGATCATCCTGCTCTAAAACAGGGACACCTGTCTTCTCCTTGACAAAATTTGCATTCAAAAGCTGATCCCCACGACTTACTTTCAAAGAAAGTGGAATAAAAATACAAGGTTTCCCCAAGGCGGCAATTTCAAAAATCGCATTTGCTCCAGCACGCGAGATCAAAAGATCAGCAATCACGTAAGCATCAGCCATTTCCTTGCCTAAAAAATCATAAGCATGATAATTAGGATGCTTAAAAATGATTGGACTTTTGCCATACTGATGAATAACTTGAAAATCTACTACTAAATGCGGAAGAATTTCAGCAATTTTTAAGTTTAAACTCTTTGCTCCTTGACTTCCCCCAGTAATAAAAATCACCGCTTGCTCTTGATTAAGGTTGAAAAACTTCTGCGCTCTTTTGATATCTCCTCTAAGAATTTCTTTTCTGATTGGATTACCAACAGTAACTATTTTACTACGTAGTTTCTCTTTGAAGTTTTTCTTCGCATCCGGAAATGCAATTGCTATCTTCTTTACAAACCTTGCCAAAATTCTATTTGCCAATCCTGGATGAATGTCGGATTCATGAATAACCGTAGGAATTCCTAAGATCGATCCTGCAATCACAACTGGAACACTTACATAACCACCTTTACCAAAAATTATCTTTGGTCGAAATTTAATCAGAATAAAGAAAGATTGCAAAATGCCAAAAGGAACCTTGATTAAATCCCAAAAGTTTAACAAAGAAAAATAGCGTCTTAACTTGCCACAAGCAACTTTCCTATAAGGAATTTTGTCCTTAACTAGCTTCTCTTCAATCTCTGCACCAGAACCAATGTATAATAAATCAGCATCTGGGTAGCGCTTCTTTAGCTCAGCAACTACTGCCAAATTTGGTATCACATGTCCACCCGTTCCCCCGCCTGTGATTACGATTCTCATGGCAAAAATATATACTATGTATTATGTTATATGTTGTATGTTTATTTTTTAATTATTACATAAAACATATAACATATTACATCTAACTTTTCTGTTTGGTGTATCTTGAAATTCCAAGAAGAATTCCTATCCCTGCTAAGGTCACAATCAAAGAGGAACCTCCATAACTAATAAATGGTAGAGGAATTCCTGTTAGGGGGAATAGACCTACCATTGACCCAATATTCACCAGGGCCTGCAAAGAGATCCAAGTTGTAATCCCTGCTGCTAGTAAACGGCTGAAAGGATCTGGTGCATTATAGGCAATCTTAAAACCGCGATAAATAATAAATGCAAAAAGGAGAACGATAAAAACTGAACGCAAGAACCCCAGCTCTTCCGCGACAATTGCAAAGATTGAGTCACCAGAAACTTCAGGAAGGTAATTATACTTTTGCCGGCTATGACCGAATCCTAGGCCGAGCAATCCCCCTGAACCAATTGCGAGTAAGGCTTGGTTAACATGATACCCAGCGCCTTCTGTTTGGCTGCCGGGGTTAAGAAAAATCATCAAGCGGGAAAGCCTATAGGGCGCGCTTTTAATCAAAAACCAGATTAACATCCCTCCAAAACTTAAGCCCAAAATCATTTGAGGAATACTTGCTCCGGCAATAAAGAAAATTGCTAAGGCCGTGGCAGCAATAATTGACATTGTACTCATATCTGGTTGCTTCATGATCAAGAAAGCAATAACCCCTACCGTAATTACAAAAGGAACAAACCCATAAATCAAATCCTTTACTCCTTTCCCCTTTTTTGCTAACCAAGAGGCAAGATAAATAACAATTGTCAACTTACAAATTTCTGCCGGTTGTAAAAATAAAGGACCTAAAACAATCCAACGTTTTGCCCCTCCATATTCATAACCAACCCCTGGAACAAACACTCCAACTAAAAGAAGTAAAGTTACAAACAATAAAGGATAAGCAAGTTTTCGCCAGACAGGGAAGGGAATTGCAAAAGCAATTATCCAAATGATTATTCCAATTACAACTGAAACTGCCTGGTGCTTGAGATAATAATTATTATGTCCGAAAAGTTCATATGAACCGACAACACTTGCACTTGAAATCATCACCAAACCAAAAATCACCAGGATAAAAACTGCTAAGGCTAAAAGATAATCCGGTTTATGTACCAGAGGAAGTTTGCTAAGCAGAGCTTCTTTTCTCTCTGTCCGACGCCGTTTTTTTCTTCCTGCCTGCCTCACTGGCCGCGTATAGCGAGAAGTAGCTACTCTTCTATGAGAAGTGGGTACTCTCCTTACCTTTCGTTTATATGGCCTTCTGGTTTTTCTACGTGAGAATAACGCCATAAACTATAAACTTTAAACTATTAACTATTAACTGATAACTCATTCACTAATTCTTTAAACCGTTCTGCACGTTCTCGATAGTCTTTAAACATTCCAAAACTTTCACACCCTGGCGACATTACAACCACATCTCCTTTATCACTTATTCTTAAGGATTTATGGACTGCTTCTTCAAGACTATCAACTTTATGAACTAGAACAGATTTCTTTATTTTCTCTACTTGTTTATTAATTGCATTGCAAATAAAATCTCTCATCTCTCCTATCAAAATCACCGCTTTAACATTATTATTTAAAACTGCTTTTGCCATTTCATCAAATTCTCCTTTGATCGGATTCTTGCGGTAGCCACCCGCAATCAAGACAATCGGCTTCTTAAAGGACTGAACAGCATAGCGAGGACCATCTGGATTACAAGCTGAGGAATCCTCATAGAACTTTACTCCCCCGATCTTTTTAACAAACTCCAGGCGCGATCTAACCCCTTTAAATTCTTTGAGTGCTTTAGCAATAATTTGAGGCTCAATATCTAAAACTAATGTCGCAGCAACTGCCGCCAGTGCATTCTCAATGTTGTGCGGACCCTTGATCTGAAGGTCAAAAGTTGAACAAATATCGTGTTCTTTATTCAACTTGGTAACAATTTGATTTTTCCTGACAAATATCCCTTTCTCTAGGTCTCGGGTGCGAGAGAAGTAAATTGGTTCCGACTTTAAACTTCCATTCTCACCTATCTCTCTTGTGTGTTTATTATCATAATTTAAGATGGCAAAATCACCCTTGGTTTGATAATCCAAAAGGCTTCTTTTAGCTTTGATATAATTCTCAAAAGTACCATGGTCATCTAAGTGATTGGGGCTAAGGTTTGTAATTACTCCTATTTGGGGATTCTTCCCTAGATCCAACATCAGCTGTCGGTTACTAACTTCAATTATCAAAACTTCATCTTTCTTAGCATTTACAATTTCATTTAGAACGGGTTTTTGTAAACGATCATTCCCAGTGAAATAACTTTTGAATTTGCTCTTCTTAACAATTTCAGCAATTAGATTACTTGTTGTAGTCTTACCACTAGAACCTGTGATCGCAATAATTTTTCCAGGAAACAAAGCAAAGTATAGTTTTGTAATACTAGAGAAAGGGATACCTTTTTCTTTTGCTTCCTTTAATTTTGGAAAGTTTGGAGCATAACGAAACCAGGCCTGAGTAACAAAAATTAAATCAGCATTTTCAATTCCATCTAGGTACTGATCCTTAAAGTCGAATTTAATTGGTGCCCTGGTCAACTTTTGAAATTGTGCTTTTTTCTCTTTGGGACTTAAATAATCATGGAAAGAGTTGTAACTTTCTTCAAATCCTGGCTTTGATTTAAAATCATGAGCAGTAACCCCAACAATTCCTTGGTTAATTAGAAAATCAAGAATTGCACTTCCTTCAGCACTAGAAGCTCCAACAACGTGAATGTTCCCTTTTTGCTTTAACTCTGAAATTGTCATTAAGCTGTTCCCATTCCAATTAGTCCTAAAATCAAACCAATCGCTGCCATCACCACTCCAATCACCCAGAAGCGCATTGTTACCTTTGTCTCTGGCCAACCAATTGCTTCAAAATGATGATGCAAGGGTGACGAAAGAAAAACTTTCTTTCCTTTACGCAGTTTTTTAGAAATTAGCTGGATGATCACTGACAAAGTTTCAATTACAAAAACGAAACCAACAATCGGTAAAATCAAGACCGAGTTAGTTAACATCGCAATAACCCCCAGCGTTGCTCCTAATGCTAGGGATCCTGTATCTCCCATAAAGAAGCGAGCAGGATAAATATTGAACCAGGTAAAAGCGAGGAGTACTCCACAAATTGTCATACAAAAAGCGGCTAAACTAACCTGGCCGCGGGCAAAGGCAATTATTCCAAAGGCCCCAAAACTGCTAATTAAAAGTCCTCCCGCAAGACCATCTAGACCATCTGTGATATTGACTGCATTCGCAGTAGAAATGATCACCAGGATAAAAAGCGGGATATAGAGCCAACCAATTTCAAAGTCTCCCACTCCTGGGACGTGAATCATGCTCCAGCCCAGTTTCGAGAAAAACCACCAAGATCCCAGTGCTGCAATCACAAATAACCACCCTGTCTTTAAGAAGGCCCTCATTCCTCGCAGTTTAGTTTTTCCCCAAACATTAATCGCATCGTCAACTAAACCAAGAGCACCTACTGCCACCAAAGCAAATAAGGGCAGGTAAGTTTGAGAACGAGTGAAGTTTAAAATTAAAGTTACAATTAGAACTACTCCCCAGATTAGGACTCCCGCCATTGTTGGAATATGACGGCGATGTTTTTTCTTATGGAGTTTATAAAAAACTGGAATCTTTTTACCTCCCATCCCTACTCGTTTTACCTTCTTCCAAACTTTAAAGCGGTAGAGAAAATGGGACAGGAGTGGAGTAAAAATCATTGCCAGGCCGAAGGCAATTATTGAGAGAGCAAAGATTTGAATTAGTTCGTTGGGATTTACTTCGATGTTCATCGTAGAAAAATGTTAAATGTTAAATATAAAATGTTGAATGTTTATTTCCCCTACAAAGATACAGGAGGAGATTTTACTTTTGACTTTTGACATTTGACATTTGAATTGTTCCTAATGCTTCTTGAAGGCTTTTTACCTTTTTTATCTCAATTCCTGAAATGTTAGGAATTTTTTCACCTCCGACAAGGCATTTCTTAAAACCTAGACGTTTTACCTCCTCAATGCGTTTTTCCAGTTGATTAACCGAGCGCAGGTCACCAAGTAAGCCCACCTCTCCGATCGCGGCGGTATCAGAGGGAAAGGGTTTGGCTAAGAGTGAAGAAGCAATTGCTAAACAGACCGCTAGGTCACTTGCTGGTTCCTTAATTTGAAATCCCCCCACAACATTTAGATAGACATCCGCACTATGGAGTTTGAGATCACAGCATTTTTGTAACACTGCAATTAAAACTTGCAAGCGGTTAAAATTAATTCCACTTGCAGTTCTTCTGGGATAGGCTAGAACTGTTTTATTAACTAGTGCTTGAATTTCTACCAAGAACGGTCGGTTTCCATCAACCATTGCAAAAATTACTGAGCCGGGAGAACCAGTGAGGCGCTCTTCTAAAAATAACCCTGAGGGATTATCTACTTCTAAAAGTCCTTTCTCTTCCATCTTAAACACTCCCACTTCCAAAGTTGAGCCAAAACGATTCTTGATCACTCGTATAATTCTTAGATCATGATACTTTTCACCTTCCAAAAACAACAGGGTATCTACGATATGCTCTAGAACCATCGGACCAGCGACGGAACCTTCTTTAGTAACATGGCCAGTCAAAATTACGGGGATGTTTGTTGCTTTTGCTAAATCTAGTAGAATATTTGCACAGTTACTTACCTGCGAGATGCTCCCTGCAGTTCCGGTAAAACTATCGGAATAGAGGGTCTGGATGGAATCCACAATAATTAAATGTTGTTTGATTTCTCAGATTTGCATGAGAACATTATCTAATCCTGTCTCAGCAAAGAGATGAAGTTTAGCAGGG
>SOKK01000063.1 GCA_004374725.1 Patescibacteria group bacterium
GAATATTCCCTGGAAAAAACCAGGAACATTGGAATCATTGCTCACATTGACGCTGGTAAAACTACAGTTACCGAGCGTGTTTTGTATTACACTGGAAAGAAGCATAAAATTGGCGAGGTTCACAAAGGAGAAGCGGAGATGGACTGGATGGAACAAGAGAAGGAACGCGGGATTACAATTACTTCTGCAGCAACAACTTGTTTTTGGAGTGATCACCGGATTAACATTATTGATACTCCCGGACATGTTGACTTTACGGTTGAAGTGGAGCGCTCTTTGAGGGTTTTGGACGGTGGGGTGGTTATCTTTGATGGAGTGGCAGGAGTAGAATCTCAATCTGAGACAGTTTGGCATCAAGCAGATAAATATAAAGTCCCTCGAATTTGTTTCATCAATAAGTTAGATCGCACTGGCGCAGATTTCTATAAAGATGTTCAGTCTATCATTGAAAGATTGGGTGCGAGACCTGTTGTTGTGCAAATTCCAGTTGGTACCGAAAGTGATTTTGAAGGAGTTATTGACTTATTTAAAGAGAAAGTGGTTGTGTTCGAAGGGGAATTAGGCGAAGAACAAAAGGAAAAAGAAATTCCCGATGATTATAAAAAGAAAGCTAAAGAATATCGTGAGAAAATGATTGAAGCGATTGTGGAACATGACGATAAATTAACTGAAAAATATTTAGAAGGTGGAAAATTAACTGAAGAAGAATTAAAGAAAACTTTGCGCAAGGCAACTTTGGAGAACAAGGTTTATCCGACCCTTTGTGGCTCTGCTTTGAAAAATAAAGGAGTGCAGTTACTTTTAGATGCGGTGATTGATTATCTTCCTTCACCGCTTGATGTTCCTTCAGTAGAAGGAATTAATCCCAAGACGGAAGAAAAAGAAATCCGAGAAACAAAAGATGATGTTCCCTTTGCCGCGCTTGCTTTTAAGATTGCGACGGATCCCTTTGTTGGAAGTTTGGCGTTCTTTAGGACCTACTCTGGAACAGTTAAAGCGGGATCTTACATCCTCAATGCTAATACGGGGAAAAAGGAACGTTTGGGAAGAATTTTGAGAATGCACGCGAACAAGCGTGAGGAAGTGGAGGAGGTCTATTCCGGTGAGATCGCAGCGGCAGTTGGTTTGAAAAATACTACGACTGGTAACACTCTCTGCGATGTTGATCACCCGGTGATCCTGGAGCAAATCACTTTCCCAGAGCCTGTGATTTCAATTGCAATTGAACCAAAAACCAAAGCAGATCAAGAAAAGATGGCTCTGGCCTTAAAGAAGTTATCTGAAGAAGACCCTACTTTCAAAATCAAGGGTGATCAGGAAACTGGCCAGACTTTGATCTCGGGAATGGGAGAACTTCACCTAGAAGTACTTGTAGATCGGATGTTGAGAGAGTTTAAGGTAGGGGCGAGTGTTGGTAAACCTCAAGTAGCTTACAGGGAGACAATTAAGAAACCTACTAAAATTGAAGCAAAATATATTCGCCAGTCCGGAGGACGTGGACAGTATGGTCATGTTTGGTTAGAATTGGAGCCAAATGAGCGAGGGAAAGGAATAGAGTTTATTGATAAAATTACTGGCGGTTCAGTCCCCAAGGAATTTATCCCCGCAGTCGAGAAAGGTGTTAAAGAAGCAACGGAGAATGGGGTTTTGGCAAACTATCCTCTAGTTGATATGAAGGTAACTTTGTTTGACGGTTCTTTCCATGAAGTGGATTCTTCGGAAGCAGCTTTTAAGATTGCTGGATCAAGAGCAGTTAAAGATGGTGTGAAACAG
>SOKK01000058.1 GCA_004374725.1 Patescibacteria group bacterium
CGACTTTTTGAACTTTTAAGCAGTGAGAAGCGCTTAAAGCATTTTGAAGGGAGTCTGGGGAAGGGTAAAAAAGAGAAAATTGATTGGGATAAAATTCTTAATAAGAAAGACATTAACCAATTAAGTACTGCTCTTTCTATTTATATTCAAAATAAAATTTTAAGTAATAGGAAGTTAACGGGAGTTAAGGATAAGATTGGTAAAGAACTAAAGAAATTTGTTGAAAGTGAAGAAGGGTTTAAGTTAGCCTCTTCTAGAAATTTAAGGGCTTACATTTCTAAAAATGTAGCTTCTTTCTTTGCTAAAGCTTCAGCGGGAATCTGCACAGCGGATGATTTATGGCTTTGGAATAGAAAAGACCATTTTCATATTAATGTCGTTGAAAACAATGAGAGGGTGAGGGCGAATATCCAAGCCTATATTACTAAAATTAAAGGCAAAGCAACTCTTCTTTTACGAGGCTTTAATCCCAATGTTGATTTTATTAGTGAAATTGATGTCAAAGATTTTTGTGAGAGTATTTTAAATATTGCTAAAGGATTTGTGGGGGAAAATAATTTAGGTGGTGTTTATATTACAGAGCAAGGAGATTTCCATGCTCTCTCCAACCGTGGGGAAGTTATGAGTTATTTGGGACGTTATCTTAAAGGAGAAAACGAAATTGCATATTCTTTTGATATTGTGGATGGAGAAAAGATTAAGGAAGTTTATAAAATTAGTTAAGTAAATATAAAAAATAGTAATTTATTTAAATAAAAAATAAAAATGACAAATTTTGAAAAAGGAGCTCAAGAAGTTCCTGATGAGGAAAGTCCAGTAGAAAAAGACCCGAAAGAAATTGAGCGAGAAAGCCGCCATCTTTTGAGTAGTATTGTTTTGAAAGCAAGGGATGAAGGAGCAAGTGTTGCTGATATTAATAAGTGGGGTGGGGAAGTTCTTGCTCGCATTGACAAGCTTCATCCTATTGAATTACGTGCTGTTTCTGATTCTGAAAAGAAAGGGATAGAAGGACTAGAGATGCTTTCAGATTATGCTGAATTGGTTAGTTCAATAGGGGATGAAGCAAGGGAAATAAGGGAAACTATAGAAGAGATGGAAAGAGCAATTGAGTTGTTTAAAGAAAGCCGCCGGGCTTTGGTGGAGAAAAATGGTGGGCTTCCTCCCACGCCAGAATTAGATCAGCTTCCTACCAAAGAAAGAAATAAAGATGTCGGTGAAAAATCAAATCCTTAAACTTTCTCTGTTAGCGTTTTTCCTCTATAATGAACCTGAACAATTTTAAGTGATTTTATGTTTTTAATTGTTGGCCTAGGTAACGTTGGAAAAGAGTTTCAAAAAACCCGCCATAATGTCGGGTTTCTGGTTTTGGATCAATTGTTTCCAGAAGCAAATTTTAGGTCCCAAGCTAGATTTAAAGCTCAAGTTGCTGAGGTAGATTTGAGTGGTAAGAAGGTTCTACTAGCAAGGCCGGAGACAATGATGAATGAATCGGGGGAAGCAGTTAAGGCTTTAGTTGATTTTTATAAACTTGATCCTGCGAAAGATCTCTTGGTGATTCACGACGAAGTAGAGAGTGATCTTGGCGAGGTAGAACTAATAGAAGGAAAGAGTGCTAAAGGTCATAATGGAATTCGGTCAATTATTGAAAAGCTAGGAACTGACGAGTTTAAACGTTTAAAGATCGGAATTGGGAAAGTGCTTCAGAAAGAACAGGAGTTGAATGAGTATGTTTTGG
>SOKK01000072.1 GCA_004374725.1 Patescibacteria group bacterium
TCGCCTCGTAAAACCTTAAGAAAGCCATCTTGTTTCAAATCAATCATTCCTTCTTCCTTAGCAACTTTTTCTAGTTCTCTTATTGGCAAACGTTTCAAAACTGCTTCTTGGAAACGTCCCTCCACCGGCAAAACTTCAAAAATTCCCAAACGTCCCTTATAACCTGTATCACTACACTGATCACAACCTTGAGGTTCATAAACTTCTAAAGGTTTATCAAGATTGATACCTTCAAGTTCAGAGATTGGAATACCAGTCAAGGTTTTTTTAATTAGATTGGTTGTCTTGGGATCTAAAATGCTCTTCTTGCGGCACTTTTGACAAATCTTGCGCACCAACCTCTGGCTGACGATTGTATTCAACGCTGATGCAATCAAGAATGGCTCCACACCCATATCAATCAAACGCGGAATCGTCCCCACTGCATCCATGGTATGAACGGTTGAAAGCATCACATGTCCTGTTAAGGCAGCATGAGTTGCCATCTCTGCCGTTTCATTGTCGCGGATTTCTCCGACCATAATAATGTCAGGGTCCTGACGAACAATTGAACGCAAACCAGTAGCAAAAGTATATTTCACTTCATAATTAACCTGGCTTTGATTGATGTTCTGTAATTGATATTCAACAGGGTCTTCCAAAGTCACAATATTTACTGCCGGAGTATTCAAAGCGGAAAGCAACGCATACAAGGTTGTGGTCTTACCAGAACCAGTTGGTCCTGTAACCAAAATCATCCCGTACGGCTCTTTAACTTGATGCTCCAGAATTTCCCTACCTCTCCCAACAACACCCAATTGATCAAGAGTCAAAATCCCTGCTTCCCGATCCAAAATACGCATCACTACTTTTTCACCATTGACAGTTGGCAAAACAGAAACTCTCAAGTCAATTTCCTTCTTATCAACTTCCAGGAAGAAACGCCCATCCTGCGGCTTACGCTGCTCGTCAATTTTCAAATTTGCCAAAATTTTAATCCGCGAAACAATTGCAGCATGAATTTGTTTAGGTAAAGTTAAAACTTGTCTTAAAATCCCATCAACCCGGTAGCGAATTTTGACAATGTCGCGCTCCGGTTCAATGTGAACATCAGAGGCCTTGGCTTGAATCGCATATCTTAAGAGAATTGCAACTGTTTTGGAAATTGGGGTCTCGGTAGTAATCTTTTCCTCCTTTGCTTGAGTAGCTTCAATTTCTTTCTGAAGTTTAACAACCTTGGAGCGCTTTTCTTTTTCCGCCTCTCTCAAAACCTTACCAACCTCTTTTTCCGCCGAGCCATATTGATTCAAAGCAAATTTAACTCCATCCGGAGAAGCAAGATAATTTTCAATCTCCAAGTTACCCTGAGATTTAATGAACTCCAGCGCCTCGAGAGCCTTAAGATCTGTTGGATCTTGAAGCGCTACTTTAAGTAAATTACCTTCTTTTGTAAAAGGAACAAAGTGATAGGTCAAAGCTGCCTTCTCTGGGATTGAATCCAAGACTTCCTTTTTAATAACCTTATCTTTTAAGTCAACATACGGCAGGCCAAAATCCAAAGCTTCTGCCTCAGTCAATTTCTCAAGATTAATCAATCCTTTTTCCAAAAGGACTTCTTTTAAATCTATCCCTTGAGCTTGACTAGCCTTAAGAGCCTCATCAAGCTCATTTTCCGAGATAAACTTCCTTTGTTTTAAAACCTCTGCTAAAGCCATAAATTAGGTTAAAGGTTGGGGGGTAAAGGGTAGAGGTGAGAAGTAATTACACCTCTGCCCTTTGACCTCTTACCTCTGCCCTATTTTTTATCCTGCTGACAGTAAACGATAAATTAAAACATCATACGCTTCCCAAACTCCAATGATGTGCTGGTCCTTATCACCACTATTTTCAATTGCACAATCTAAAGCAAAGTGTTTGCCATCAGAAGCATATTTATAAACAAACGGTAATTGATTTGTTCCTTTTGGATCCCGGGGCATTAACTCAACATACTTTGGGACCAACTTGGGTGTCAGAGGATCATCAACGCCATTTAAGATTACCCAGTTCCCTCCCGTTGTCGGATATTGATCTTTTTCAGCATAATAAATTTCCAAGGATTTCCGCAATTGGTCAAGATCAGACTTTCTGCGAACATCTCTGGCATTCTCTCGCACTGCTCCTACAGAAACAACAACAATCCCTGCAATTAAACCAATAATTGCAATTGTAACCATTAGCTCAATCAGAGTGAATCCTTTTTGCCCGCTTCGCGGCAAGGTAAGTGGTTTAATTTTTTTCCAAAAATTACTCATTATTCATTAATCATTACTCATTACTTTCACTTTCAATAGATCCACCAGTTTCTATTTCTTCAGTTGTACTTGTCGGTGAGAATGGATTTTGGCGGCCTTTTTTCAGAGTATCTAAATTAACATCCTGATCCTCTAATTCTTTAAATCCAGTGTCGTTCAAAACGCTGGTATCAATTGGTTGTTCTTGCTTGGTTGAGGGAACTGCCGCTTTTGTTGCCTTTGGCTCTCCAGGGAAAAAGAAACGGATGGCATAGATTCCCACCCCAATCAAAATCACCACAAGGATAACCAGTAAGATTAACTGCTTTGTTTCCATTGAACGGCCAAAAATTTTAACTGTCTTTTTCATCGATCTGATTAAAATCCAGTGCTATCAGAAGAAGTGCGTGGCTGGAAATAAACTTTCAGATTAACCGTGAAGTTTAAACTGCTTACACTTTGACTTCCACCAATATTAATCGAAGTCACGTCAATAATACGCAAGTTCTTTTCCAAACTCTTTAAATAATACTCTAAAGCGTTAAAACTCCCAATCAGGTTTACAGAAACCGGCAAGCTCTTATAACCACCTTCGTCCAAGGTCTCATAAGAAACACTTTCAGATGCTGATTCTTTCTTTGTTTCCTCTTTGTTCTCACTAGTGTCTTTTTCAGCCTTCTTTTCTTCTTCTTCACTCTTAGAAATCGCTGCTCCGACACTAAACGATTTAAACACCAGTGGTTCTTGAGAAAGAGAAACTGCTTTTTGAGTAATTTTTTCTAATTGTGCTAGAAGCTCCGGAATCTCTTTTTCGGAAGGCAAAGCTTTGGCAGCTTTTTCTACCTCAGTCTGAGCCTGAATGTAGGTTTCCTTTATTTTCTCTAACTGGTTTAATTCCTGTTGTCTCAAGTTATAAATTTGTTCTTTAGTTTGATTATCATTCTTCAATTGTTTGCGCTCAGCCCAGGCAGGTTGCAAGAAAACAAAGAAGCCAATTAATACTAAGACCAAAACCCCAGTCAAAATCCCCGCTACAAAAAGATAGCGTTCTTTAAAAATCTCAAAGTATACTTTTAACTGTTTGTCTAATTTTGCTTTCATTCTGTTCCTCCCGGATTAGAAGAAGTGGAAGTATCAGTACTTGTAGTGGTATCTCCGCTCTCGCTCCTCAAGGCCTTACCGGTTAACTCCAAGCTAAGATTAAAACCAATCCTAAATTGTCCTGCTTGCTCGGTTAGGCCTGCTGAAGCCAACCCAACATTAGAAAAGTATTCTGAACTTTGTAAGCTTTTAACAAACGCCGCTGCCGCTTTGTAGTCCGCAGTGATCCCCGAGAGGTTGATCTTGCCATCAGTTTCACCAGCAAGGTTCACTAACTGAACATTACTTGGGGTAAGCCCTGAAAGTTCTTTTAAGATAAGAGACCAACGAGGATGATTCTTTAAAAGCTCTGAAATTGTACTCAATTGCTCATTTAACCCTTCGGCTTTCTTAGCAATCTCCTGACCCCCCTCAATTTGACTATTAACCGTAGCAATTTTCTGATTCCAGTCGGTTTGTTCTTGGGCATAGCTTCTTTTTTGGGCCCAGACAAAAACACTGATCGTTAAAAAAGCCACTACAACTAGGCCTGCTGTAACAATCGAAACAATTTTCCACTGTTTACGAGTCAGGTGGATTCTTTGTTTCTTTGGTTTCGGAAGTAAATTGACTTTTAGTTTAACCATCTGAATTAATGATTAATGTAGAATGAATAATGATTAATTACTCATTACTCATTATTCATTACTCATTCTCTTTGCCAATCCCACCACCACTGAAAACTGCGTCGCAGTTCTTTGAAGTTGCTCTCTTAAGGAAGGATCAACTTCAATTCCCTTCCAGGGATCTGCAGGGTGGAACTTAAACTCCGGTAAATTACTTTTAAGATAATCGGTCAATCCGTTCAGCATTGCACCGCCACCACTTAAAAGCACAATCTCAACAGGGTCTTTATTCTTGGTATTGAAAATTCTAATTGACTGCTGAATTGCCTTGGTAAGTTGATTCAATTCCTTTTCAATAATCTTCTCCAAGCTTAAATCTGCCGTTACAAGATCAGAGAGGTTTGTTTGTTCTTTAATTTCCCGCGCTTTCTTGAGATCAACCTTAAGTGTCTTAGCAATTCTCTTGTCTAAAAACCTGCCGCCGAGTTCCAAACGTCTGCTAAAACGCGGAATTCCCTTCTCCATCACAATTAAACTGAGATTGCGATCACCCCACTCCAGGATCAAAACTGGCTTTTCAAAGTTATCCGGGACCAAGCTGCGCTGGAGAGCCAAAGCCTGAACTTCCAAAACCTTAAGGTTAATTCCTGAAAGTTCCGCTAACTGACGATACTTGTCAACAATCTTTTTTAAAGCAGAAGCGATGAAAACTGTTAATCTTTTATTTTCTTTATCTTGATCAATAATTTGCCAATCTAGTTCTACGTCTTTAATTGGAAAAGGAATGTAGCGGCGCGCTTCCAAGGTGATTACTTGTTCTAGTTTGTCTTCAGGAACCTCTGGGACGTCAATGGTCGTAAAAAAGACACTTGCTTCTGGTAATGCAAAGACCGCCTCTTTGACTGTAACATTTGCTTCACTCAAAACTTTCTTCAAAGCCGAGGAGACCTTCAAGAGTTTATCTTGATCCTCACTTAAGAAAGCTTCTTCTGGCATTTCACCAATCCCACCTGCTTCAAGAGCAAACTGACCTTTGCCTAAGTTCTTAAGTTGGACAATCTTTATATGATTTTCCGAGAAGTCAACACCAATCATGGAAATGAATTATGAATTCAGAACGCAGAACGTAGAAACACTTCTATCATCTATCCCCTATCACCTTTGACCTCTAACCTCTAACCTCTTACCTCTCACCTATTTTTACGGCGTTACTTCCTTCCAAACCGGGAAGTCAGTCAATTCTGAAAATCCTGTTGGCGGATTAGCAACTACCCTACCATCATAGATTACTTTCTCTGCCGGCTCAGTGACATCTCCAGTATGGAAGTGGGTCCGATCCAAGTTAAATCCAGCTGCAACAAAGAGTCCTTCCCAGACCAATTGTTTGTTAGAATCACCAGTACTAATCGTACCCTCGCTATAGACCGCTCCAACTCCGTGAGTAACATCACCTTCAATTATAGTATCACCCAGAACAATAAAGCCCAGAGAAGGAAGTTTCTTAATACTATCAACGGGAGTATTGTCATAATTTGTAGAGTCTTTGATTCTTAAGTCTCCTGTAACAACGATTGTCAAAGGACTTCTGAAATCAGCGTCTGTTTCTAAGACCAAGTTACCTTTGACATAGATAACTTCACGACGACCTTTGTCAAGATCAGAAACTCTGTGCAATCCTGGAGTAATTTCACGGACCTTGAAGCGTTCTCTGTCCGTTAAGATTTGATCAACCTGATCCCGCATCAAACGCTTAACATTGACGGGGCTTAAGATTCCTTGGATATAGTTTTGAATCTCGTAGCGAGAACCGGCCTTACTTGTAAAGTGACTGATTGTACCGTCTGTTTGAACAAGATAAGTGGCGTTCTGATTGCCACTTGGCGGCATCACTTCCGCTAAGAAGCCACCTTGGGCATAGATATCACCAAAGAGGGTCTGGAGCCAAATTGAGGCAACAGTTCCTTGGGCTGTGACTTCACCGTTTTGGTAACTCTTGCCAGATTCTTGTTCTTTGTAAGAAAGAGTTAGTCCTGCTTCATAGAGATTGGAAGAACCTCCAGCGAGGCCCTCACCTTCACCCGCTTCGCCGCGAGGCGAGCCTTCAACAACTCGTGC
>SOKK01000029.1 GCA_004374725.1 Patescibacteria group bacterium
AATGGGGAAGTTTTGCTTTTGATTTGAAGACATTTCAAGTATCGGAGGAAACAGATCAAAAAGAAACTTTTCGCTTGGTTTGTGAAAGACGGACGTGGTTTGATTGTCGTTCCCAAGTGATTCTCTCGTTTAGACTCAAACCGAATGAGGGTTATGAAATTCAAAGTTTCAGAGATGATTTTGATAATGATAATAAAGTTGAAAATTTAGATAGAGTTGTGATTAAAGATGGTCGAGTATCGCTTAGCACCTGGAGAGAAACCTTGGAAACTAAGACAAAAAGTGATTTTGATCAGGGAGATTATCTTGATTTATTCTATGATCAGAATTCGGGAGGGGTAAAAATTAGGAACCCCAAGATTGCGATCCTGCACATCTATCCCGGGGGACATAATAAAGCACTTCTTCGCCAAATAATTAATCAGTATGCACCAAACCCGGAGATATTTGAAGTTGTTCCTGTCACAATTGGTAATTTTAACCGGGCACGTCTTGATGGTGGCCAGGCTCTTAATCTGGACCAATTTGATTTGCTCTATTTTGGAATTGCGGATGTCTATGGTAGCAATCCCCCGCATTGGATTAATGATTTGAGTGCTGCAGGAGAAAGTTTAGTCAGACAATTTCATCATCGAGGTAAAGGGATAATTTCTACACATGATACTTTGGGAGCAGGGAGTCCTTGTTGGTTGAAACATAACCACTTTAATAATTTAAGTGACATTACAGGGATTACGACTGACACAAGTTTAGGCCATTGGCGTGGTTTTAGGGAAGTGATGCTTAATCCTAATCTTAGTGTTGCTCATCCAATGCTGACTTATCCATACCAGATTCCTAATAACTTTTCAGTTCTTTCTACTCATCGCCTTTATCAAAAAGTGATTGCCGGAGACATCTTTGCTTATAGTGCTTCTAGTCAGAGTCAAAGTGATTTATACTGGCAGTCGTTTAAAAATTCTACCTTTTTCTCTTACGGGAATCTGGAGGAAATGCCTTTGGAATGGGAAGGAAAGGCATTGATCAATGTTTTGTATAATACCTATCAAGGAGGGATCTATACTTCCGAAGTCTTTGACCTGAAGTCTGAAAAGAAAGGAGTTACAACTAGTTTTGATATTGATCTGCCTCCCTTAACAGAGGGTGAACTAGAGATTCGTTTTGGAAATACGTTGATTCCTGATAGTAATTGGACAGATTGGGCGAAGGTAGATAGTGGTGGACACTACTCTAAGAAGGGAAGGTTTGTTCAGTATCATGCAAAGTTAAAAAGTTTTAATCTTGCTCAGTCACCTCTCTTGAAGGAAATCAAAATTACTACTGATTCACTTTATCATTCTGAAGGAACAATTACGTCAATTATGATTCGCCCTGGAAAAATTTCAAAGTGGCTTAGCTTTGATGTAGGCTATAATTTAAATGGTGGAGAGATTCGGTTTGATCTTTTAAATGGAGAAACAGATGAAGTAATCATTGCTGATTTACGGAAGGGACAAGATCTTTCTGGAATTGATCCTCACTTGCCGCTTAAATTGCAAGCACGATTTTCTTCTGGTGATTCCTTGAAGACTCCTTGGTTAGAAAGTTGGCAAGTGTTTTACGGGGAATAGTATTTGGAACATCCCCACTTTCGTTGACACAAAGGCGTTTTTGTGCTATACTAAAGCAACAGTTAACTTTGTG
>SOKK01000071.1 GCA_004374725.1 Patescibacteria group bacterium
AGAGTAATTCACAACCATCCTTCGCTCGAAAGGCCTTGCGGATTTCTTCACCAAAGGTAGTACGAGTAGGAATGTTTTGCAAGTTTGGATCGGAGGAAGTCAAACGACCCGTTGCTGCAATCGCTTGGTTAAAACTGGTATGCAATCGGTTTGTTTTTGGATTAACCAAGCTCGGCAAAGCATCAAGATAAGTTGACTTCAGTTTAGATAGTTCCCGATGCTCAATGATCAAATTAATGATTGGATATTTCTTCTTAAGCTTGTTCAGCTCTGAAGCTGCCGTTGAAAAGCCGGTCTTAGTTTTTTTAATACCCTCAGTGCTGATTTTTAGCTTCCCAAAGAGAATTTCCTTAAGTTGCTTGGGAGAGCGAATATTAAACTCCTCCCCTGCCAGGTCATAGATCTTCTGTTCTAATTTTACTAACTTTTGTCCGCTATCTTTGGAGAGTTTCTCTAAAACTTTGGAGTCAAGTTCAATGCCTTCTTTCTCCATTGCGGTAAGAACCGGGATCAGCAGCAACTCAATATCCTTAAAGATTTCCCAAGGGGAAGTAATTTCTTTAATCTTTTCGGACTCCAGATTTAGTTTGTAGTCAAGGTGATAATGTTTGGTAAAACGTTTAAATTCTTTGCTCTCATGAACATCCTTCAGTTTCTTTTCTAAAATCTTCTTAAGTTTCAAAGTAAAGACTGCATCTTCACAAGCGTAGAACGCCGCTTTCTGAATCGGAACTTGGGCAAAGCTTAGTTGCTTCTTTCCCTTGCCTATTAAATCTTCAATCGGCTGCATCCTATAGCCCAGCTCCAGAAAGACAAGGTCATCCAAATTATGCTGACGGTTGTCCGGATCAAGAAGGTAAGCTGCCAGAAGTGTATCAAAGCTGATTTTACCAAACCTTGAATCAGAAAAATTATTCTGCCAAACTAAGCTATCATACTTTAAGTGATGACCAATCTTTTTAACTTTCTCTGACTCTACAAAAGGTTTAATTTTCTGAAAAACTTTTTCAGATGATAGCTGATTTCCCTCAACGTGGCCTGCAGGAATATAGAATCCACGATTATTCTCATAAGCAATTGCAATTCCAACCAGCTTCGCCTTCATTGGATCAAGACCAGTTGTCTCTAAATCAATCACAAACTCTTTTTGTTTCTTTAGTTCTTCTACTAACTTGTCTAGCTTCTCTTCACTATCAACAACCTCACAATCAAACCTTTCCCTTTGACCTTTGACCCTTGACCTTTGACCTTGTTCAAACAAATTCCCCTGAGATTCTAGGCGGGGAATCTTATTAATCAAACTTCTAAACCCCAGCTTCTGAAATAAATCTAGTATCTTATAGGGATCATAATCACCAAATTTGGCTTTGTTTAGCGCTAGTTTTAAAGGCAGGTTTGTGACAATCCGGGCAAGCCCTTGGCTCATTAAAGCATCTTCTTCACTTGCAAGGATTTTCTTCTTTGTCTTTTCAGAAATCTTAGAGTCCTTTTTCTTTGCCTCCTTGATCACTTTATCCAAGCTACCAAATTCTTGAAGTAAATCAACGGCAGTTTTTTCTCCAATTCCTGCCACTCCTGGGATGTTATCGGAAGGATCTCCCTTAAGTGCTTTGAAGTCTACGACCTGCTCTGGTTTTAATCCTATTTTCTCTTGAACTTT
>SOKK01000064.1 GCA_004374725.1 Patescibacteria group bacterium
GCTTTCATTTTTTTCTTGCCTTTTTTCTGTTTCTTTAACAATTTTTGTTTCCTCGTTACGTCTCCGCCATAAAGCTTTGCTGTCACATCTTTGCGCAAAGCGCGGACAGTTTCACGGGCAATGATTTCTCCGTTGCGAGTTACTTGAATCGGGACTTCAAACATTTGCTTGGGGACTGTTTCTTTTAACTTCTTTGCCAAATTCCTGGCAATTCGATCTGCTTTTTTTGCATAAACCAACTGTGAGAGCGCTTCTACTTTATCACTCGCAATTAAAACTTCCAGTTTAGCCAAATCTGTTTTATGAAAATCCTCCAAAGTATAATTCATTGAAGCATAGCCAGAACTGGCGCTTTTTAATTGGTCATAGAAATCGATAATCACTTCACTCAAAGGCATTTTGTACTTAAGCAAAGCTCGTTTTTCTCCCAGGTATTCAGTATTTTCATAGATCCCACGTTTATCCTTGACTAATTCCATCACTCTCCCAAGATACTCCTCGGGAGTAATAATTTCCAGATTCATCCAGGGTTCAGAAATTTTCATGATTCGATTGGAGTCTGGGAGTTCAATCGGGCTATGGACAGTTTCCACCTTTTTGTCTTTCAACTCAATTTTGTATGAAACACTTGGAGCTGTAATTAACAAATCCAAGTCAAATTCTCGCTTCAAGCGCTCTTGAATGATTTCTAGATGCAACAGTCCTAAAAATCCACAGCGAAACCCAAACCCAAGTGCCTTTGATTTCTCAGGTTCAAACATTAACGCCGCATCATTCAATCTTAATTTCTCTAGAGCATCCTTTAGGATTGGATAATCATCACCGTCTTTACAAAAAAGTCCAGCATAAACAAATGGCTTCACTTCTTTATAACCTGGAAGTGATTTTATACTTTCTAGATCTTTTGCCAAAACAATTGTATCCCCAACCTGGCACTGATCCAATTCTTTTAACCCAGTAACAAGATAACCAATCTCCCCATTTGCCAACCTATCTCTTACAGCAAACTTCGGTTTCAAAACTCCCAACTCCAGTGGCTTAATCTTAGCCGCGCTGGCTTTGAAAGCAAGCTCTGCGCCACTTTCTAACTTTCCATCAAAAACCCGCACATATGCAACAATACCTTTATAAGGATCAAATTGAGAGTCAAAAATTAGCGCCCGTAAGGGCTTTTTTGAATTATCTTTTGGAGGAGGAATTTTTTCTACCACTTTATCTAAAATCTCTTTTACTCCCTTGCCTTCTTTAGCCGAAACTTTTAAGACCTCATTTTGATCAACTCCCAAAAATTCCGACAACTCCCTGGTTCTTTTTTCTGGTTCAGCATTCGGCAAATCAATTTTATTCACTACCGGAATAATCGTAAGCCCTTGCTCAATTGCCAAGTGAGCATTTGCCAAAGTTTGAGCCTCAATCCCCTGAGAGGCATCTACTAAAAGAATTGCTCCCTCGCATGCCGCAAGACTTCTTGAAACTTCATAAGTAAAATCAACATGGCCAGGAGTATCAATCAGATTCAAGAGATGTTTTTGTCCTTGATCGTTATATTCCATCTGAACAGGTTGGAGCTTGATTGTAATTTGCTTCTCTCTTTCTAGCTCCATCTGATCCAAAACCTGCTCTTTCATCTCCCGTTTAGAAATAGTTTCTGTCAATTCCAAAAAACGGTCAGCCAAAGTTGACTTCCCGTGATTAATATGGGTAATAATACAAAAGTTGCGGAAACTTGACACTATAAATAAATTAGATTAAACTTGAATCTCAACAAGGAGGATACGGAATGAAGCTTAAAAAACGCCCTCGCACTGGCAAAAAACGCCCTCGCAAAGGTCCCAGACGTACCCGCAAGAAGGACCAAAAAAGAAAAAAGCAGAACCCACACACTCACTCAAAAAATCATGGAAAGGGGCCGAGAGGTAGTAGAAGAAAAAAGGAACGAATAAGCTCTAAAATAATCACTCTTGAGGTATTAGATGAACTATGACCTACGCGCTAACTCGCGTAGGTTTTTTATAACTTCCCTTCCTTCAAAGACTCTTTCATCTTCCCCGTAATAATCAAAACTTTCTCTTTAATATCAATCTTTTGCAACATAACGTCCTTATCCTCCATAAAAGATTTTTCTAGTTCCGGATCAATTTGATTCTCAATGTCAGCAAGATATTTCTTGGGGATTGAAATTGCACCAATTTTAACTTTATTTAATTGGATATGGGGCTGACCTTTTTCAATTGTGAGGCTTGCCCTGAGATTAACATCGGCTTGAATGATTCCTCTTTCAATCGAAGCCCAAACCTCTATCTCATTATTGTGAAGCAAGATAAAAACATCTTTTAAGAACTCAGTTCCGGTCTCACCACTAGAAACTCTTGCATTCAAATAAGCATTCAGCTCATCTTCAGAAATTCTTACCTCAGCAGAGCTATCAGTTGCCTTGGTCTGGATACTTTCCATCTTTAAGCTGATCGCCTCTGAATCCTTCTTGTCAGAAAAGTCAACATCTGGTTTATCAGAATGATAAAAAATCCTTGATAACAAAGGCACTTTCACAATTCCTGTCGCAGCAACTATAGAAGGAATGATCAGAAAAACAACAACCAAAAAGATAATTAAGAAGATCAAACAAAACTCCCGAGACTTGTGTTTCTTCTTTGGCTTCCCTGGCTCATACTTAGGAATATTTTTTAGACTTGCTTTTTGCTTAGGCATTTTGAAAATTAATTAATCGAAATCTACGGACACGCCACAGTGTATCTCTAAGTTTTAAATCTTCACTCCCCCTATTCGCTTTAAAAACTTTTTCACTGCTGAAATTTCTTCGCATTTCCAAATCCAAGCAATTACAACATAGACACCAAAACCAGCCAAACCTGCAATACTTGCTTGAGTCAAAATTCCCCAGACCTTCTGCATATCAACAACACTAGCAACAAGATGAAGTACTCCATAAATCACAAGCCCCATCATCACTGAAGCAGTAAGAGATTTAAGAAAAGTAATTAAAATTGCTTTATCATCTAATCGTTTCATCCGCCTGTGCAACATCAGATAAAGCAAACTCAAATTAAATAAACTAGAAATTGAGAATGCCAGCGCCAGACCAACCACTCCCATTAAGTTTACAAACAACAAACTCAAACCAATATTCAAAGCAACTGCAAAGACACTAATAAAAACAGGGGTTTTCGTATCCTGCAGGGCGTAAAAAGCCCTTACTGTCAAAGGAACCAGTGCTTGCCCAATCAAACCCAGACAAAACAGACCCAAAGTTGCTGCGGTATAATAAGTATCCTCCCAGTCGAACTTTCCTGTTCCCAAAACTAGACGCACAACCTGGGCCCTTAGTAAGAATAATCCAACTGCCGCTGGGACAATTAGAAAGACTATTTGCCGGAAAGTATAACTAAAGTTCTTAACAAACTCCCCAAACTTTTTTAGGGAAGCATTACGTGCAAGAGTTGGAAAAATTGCAATCGCGAAGGAAATTCCAAACAAACCAATAGGTAAATTCTGCAAATCATTTGCCAAATTAAAAATTGCAACACTTCCTGCCATCAAAGTTGAAGCGATCACCGTGATCACAACTAAATTAACCTGAGTAACTGCAAGTCCTGCTGCCCGTGGAATCATCAACTTCCCGATTTTCCAAAGATAGTAATTCTTTAATTCTAGCTTGGGGCGGTAACGAAAACCTGTCCCTAAAACTGCTGGCACCTGAATCAAAACATGCAAAAAAGCCCCAATTAAAACACCAACTGCTAAGCCATAGATTCCAATTCGAGGAACAAAAACCAAGGTTCCTACAATAATTCCCAAGTTATACATCACTGGTGCAATTGCATATGCAAAAAATCTACGATAAGAGTTTAAGATCCCTGAAATTACCGTGCTAATCCCAAATAAAATTGGCGAGAGGAGCATAATTCGCGTTAAGGCAACTGTTAACTCCATTTTCTCAGGGTTAAACCCGGGAGCGATTAAGAACATCAAAAACGGTGCAAAGATTGCCGCGATAACACAAACCACAACCATCACTGTTAAAATCAGGTTCAAAACTGAATTCGCTACCAGGAAAGCATGTTCCTTTTTCCTACGACTAATCAAACCTGTGAAAACAGGAATAAACGCCGCTGAAAAAGCTCCTAGAATTAAGAGGTTTAAGAGAAAGTCCGGAATCCTGAAGGCTGCAAAGTAGGCATCCAACTCATCGCCAGCACCAAACATCGAAGCAAAAATGCGGTTTCTTAAAACACCCAGAAGCCGGCTTACCAAAGAAGCTCCCGCAATAACCACTGTCGCGGAGAGCACGGTCATTTCCTTATGAAAGATTTTATTGATGAATTTTACCACTTGTAACAAAACTAAAAATGGTTTATAATGAACTCTCTTGAGATTAAGGGAAGTTACTTAAAAGTCAAATAACCCAAACTAGCCCAGCTAGGATAGCGAGAGGAGGATGAAGTCGATGCAAGGCACAGGAAGCAAAAGTGTTACAGTAATCATTTCCTCTCTCCTCCATTCTATCTCACTATCCCCCCGCAAGGAAGGAGCAAATAACAACCAGATTGAGATTTGGAGAATAAGTCATCGGAATGCCACCGAACAGCATCAAGAAATGATCAAAGATAGCATCTCTCCCCCCTTAACAATAATAATCGAAAAACGAAATATCGATCCTCTTCTTCCTCTCTTTGCCGATGTGATCTTTAAAGAAACCCTACTTGCGGACTTAGAGGATATTAACAGAAAAAGAGGAATAGGAGAGATCATTCTCATCGAGGATGAGCCTCTAGGATTCACTATCATCTACGAGGTGCTCCTAGAAGCGGGTTATAAGCCTAAGGTAATTTAAAAGGGTCCCCACAAGGATCCTTTTTTACTTTACTCCACAAACCTAATCCGCTTAACTTTCTGACTATCAAGTTTTTGGTTAATGCTTTCAATAATCTCTCTGGAATGCAACTGGAGTTCTTGCTTTACACTGGAATTCAAGACTGCGACTTTCAACTCACTATTCTTAAAACTAACCACCTTGCTTTGCTTTTGAATCTTCTCCCCCAAGAGATTTTTAACTACCCCTTCCCACTGCCCACAGATAAAACCGGACTCCGCGGCTTGGACAAGACCCTTCTGGTGAAGGGTTTTTCTTAAAACTTCTTTTAGTTTTACAAAACTCATTCTAGGTGGATTAAGTTCGCTTGATTCTCTCGAAGCCAACTCTTAAGAAAACTTATCTCTGTGGCAGTAATAATCGATTGAAGACCATCTAAGGAATCCAAAAGGGCAAGCCGGCGTTCACTGTCTAACTCTGAAAGAACATCATCCAAAAGAAAAACAGGGGCCTCTTTAATCTTTTTTTTGACTATCTCAAGCTCTGCTAGTTTGAGAGCAAGAATTGCTGAGCGTTGTTCACCCCGTGAACCAAAATCTTTAAGATTATAGTTATTGAGTTTGAAAATCAGGTCATCACGGTGAGGACCAAGAAGGGTCCGAGCAAGTTCAATCTCTTGCGGTTTTAGTTCATCAAGTGCAACTTTAAGTGAACTTTTAAGATCAGTTTTAAACTTGAAACTAAGATGATAATCTAGATCAAAAACATCCTTGGACTGAGAAATTTTCTGATATTGCTCCCTGAAAACCGGGGTTGCTTTCTTAAGTAGCTTAAATCTCTCCTCGGTAATCAATTCAGAAAGCCGCAAGAACTGCTTGTCCCAAAAATTTATCTCTTTTGACTCTGCTCTTCCTTGCTGAATCAAAAAAAGCAAGCGGTTGCGAGACTGAACTACCTTGCGGTACTCTATTAGATTCTGGTAGTAACTAGAACTAAGGCGGGAGAGAAGAGAATCCAAAAAACGCCGGCGGGAAGCAGGGGAATCAATAACCAGATTTAGGTCCTCGGGACGAAACAAAACTGCCTGAAACTCCCCTCTTGATCTTTGGGGCTGTTTTTTAA
>SOKK01000021.1 GCA_004374725.1 Patescibacteria group bacterium
TTGCGTATTTCATATCTCAAGCGAATACCAAAGAAACTAACCGCCGTCAAGAAGAAAATAAACAAGAGTCCACCCAGCCAGTTAAACTCAAGCAAATAAAGGAAATAGATAATCACTCCGAAAGAGACCAAAAATCCCAGCGAGTAGAGAACATTGAAGAATGTTCCCAAAACGGGGTGCGGAGTAACACTACGGCTGGATTTATAGACAATTGAGCCTTTATGCTCCTCGTAAGAAATCTTGAAAATTGAATTCACAATCTCAGTGGTGTTTTTTGCTGAGGGGGTCTTAACACTCGCTCCGATTAAAAGCATCAGGAATGGATGGAAGGCAATATTAATAATGAAAGGTGGCCAAATCACTGAGCTATGAAGATATAAATCATAAGGCAACTCTAAAATAAAAGCTAAACTTGTTTTGGTAATAAAGATATAAATCACACTCCGGATAAAGTTTCGGCGCAACTTGGAGCCAAAACCTTTATAGCGCTCCTCGCATTTTGCTTTGATTTGTTCCTCAAACTGAAATGGATCTTTTAAAAGCTCCTCAATCCGATCAAGATTTTCCACTAAAACATCATTCAAAGCCCAAAAGATCATTGCGTAACGGCGAAGTTTGCGACTGATAATTGCATTTGTAGAACTATCAGTCTGCTTTTCAATTTTACCTTTGAGGGACTCTAAATTTACCGCAACTTGATTAATTAAATCTAATGAGGGAGCTTGAATCCACTCCGGATAAAGCCGCTTTAAAATCCGATAATGCAGCATTGCCTGGTCTGCTTTATAAAGAACTCGGTTCATCACAATATAAATCTGGAGAGTTTTTTCCTTCTCGTCAAGATCAGTACCGCCCCATTCTAACTCTGAGGTCAAAAGTGGCGTTGCAAATTCAATCAAGGCCTCTTGGGGTTCTGAAGAAACCAAAACATCTTCAACCTCACAAGCTAAGATTCCCAAAACCCAATCCTGCAATTTTTGTCTTTCCTGAAAGTGCCTTTTGCTAACCTCATCAAGAACTATTTGATATTTCTCAAACGTCGCTTGAATCTTAACCACCGCCGCTTCAGGAATTGTTTCATTCTTGAAGTAACCTGTACGAATTAAATCATCAACCAAGAGACGAGCGATGTTCTTGTGATCGCGGTGGTACATTAAAAGACGGCGGGTGATTCTCTTGATTGCATTCTTTCGTAAAAGATGCTCCTCGTGATACTCAACAGAGTTCCGGAAACGTTCATATACCAAAGCCAGCCCTTCTAAGGTCTTGGTTGCCTTCACCTTGGGGCCTTCTTGGGTTTCCCTGAAACTCTCCCTTAAGCGATTGATAAGGGTCTCTAATTCAGGTGAGGTTGTCAGTTTTTCCTTAAACATCTAGGATTTGTTACTAAAGCTAACGATCAAAAATCCCTCCTTATTATAGACCAGTTGCCAGATTTTTACAGCTTAATATAACATAAACCGGCGAAAAGTCAAGGGTAAAAGAAAAACTGCCTCCCTTAAGAAAAGCAGTTTCTATTTTTCACTTATCACTTATTACTTGTTACTTGAATTTGGTGACCCTACGGGGACTCGAACCCCGGTTACCAGGATGAGAACCTGGCGTCCTAA
>SOKK01000104.1 GCA_004374725.1 Patescibacteria group bacterium
GCAGGATAACAAGGAAATTATATCATTGAGGTTGAAAAGAAGTCTAATAACCGGAAAGTTTTTAAGAAGGCGGATGATTTCTTGAATTAGTTTTTTGGGGAATTTCCTTCGGCTTTTTCCCAACAAGCATAGAAGCAGTTTCTTCAAGGATTGGAATTCCTTTTTCCTAACGATGCGTCCTTCGAGATTCTTCTGCAGCAGAAAGAAGCTCATCAGCAGCTAATTTTCGAGCACGAGTTATTTCAGATTCTTTTTCCATTATTTCTTTGAGCGGGATAGGGGAATCGAACCCCTCTCTCTACCTTGGGAAGGTAGTGTTGAACCGCTCAACTAATCCCGCTTGTGCAAGATTATTATATCACGGTCCTTTTTAAAACTATCTTGGCAGAACGAGCATATTTCCGGCGTGGATTAGGTTTGGATTAGCAAGCTCATTTTCTTGAACAAGATCGACCCACCTATAACCATCTCCATAAGCTCTGACAGCTATATTCCAAAGACTATCTCCCTGAACAACAGTGTAAGTTGCTCCAGAGATTGGTTCTAATTCGCCACTAAAGGCAGAAACGCTTACAGTTGGCTGTTTCGATTCAACATCCGGAATTAATAGTTCTTGATCGACATCAATTTGGCCAGGATTTGTGAGTTCGTTCACACTGGCGATATCAACCCAGTTGTAGCCGGAATCATAATACTTTTCAGCCACTGTCCAAAGAGTATCTCCTGCTTCAACAACATGGAATGTCTGTCCGTCGCGAATTCTAGTAGAGCCTTCTGTTGTTTCACCAGTAGGCAAAGTTGTTCCGGTTTCCAAGCCTCTGAAATAATTAATCACCAGAACACCAACAACAACAATAACAATTGCTCCCAATATCATACTGATAGTAGATTCATGAAGTTTTAAGGATTTAAGAATTGATTTAAGATTCAATTGTTTTCACCTCCTTTTGGGGCAGGAGCAAAATTAGGCAGATTTAAAAGAGTAAGGAGAATTTAAAGGAGGAAGGGTGAAATGTCAAGGGGGATTAAGATTGATGTCCAACCGTTTTCGCCTTGAAGTATTTTTCAAGATTGTAATTTATAAAGGCTATTTCGAGGAGGAATATCAAAATAATTTTTACTCAATATTTTCACACATTTCACAGGCACAAAAATTGAATACTTAATTTATTCTTTTTACTCTTTGCAGCATTTCTTACAACATTTCTTGCAGCAGCAGTTACCCTCTAAACACTCTTTACAATCGCAACCGCAACATTCACACTTCTTCTTAGTTTTATCCATTTCTATCACCTCCTTTAATTTAATAATAGCAAACCTGTCAAGTAATTTTGAATAATTATCTTCTATTTTATTAGAAAAAAGCTGGGTAAAGAGTGTGGGCTTTGGTTGATTTTGACGAAGTTGTAGAAATACTGAAGTCCCAATCATGATAAAATTCTTAATATGCTGATAGATGAAGTAGAAGTTGTCATAAAAGCAGGAGATGGGGGAGAGGGAATGATGTCCTTTGGAAAAGGAGCAAAGTCAGGACCAGATGGAGGAA
>SOKK01000050.1 GCA_004374725.1 Patescibacteria group bacterium
ACCTTCCTTTTCCGTTTCCCCTCCTTGAAAAATAACATTCTCAATTGACGCCCAGGTGCTGTCGCCGCTTTCAGGAACTACGATTGTTACCTCATCTCCTGGTTTGGCCCTGAAATAAGTCACGCTAGCCAAAATGACCTTATAGGTTTTTTTGCCTTCAACCACAACATGGTATTCACCGTTTTCCTCTACCAAAGCTCCTCTTAACATCTTCCTGGGGACCGGTCCAATTTGCTTATAAACAAAAGCGCCGCTCTCAGCAATCGTTAACTTTAACATATCACCCTCGACTAGTTTAGATTTACTTGCATAGTTTGCGGGAACAGGATACTTCTTGCCATCGTCAGCAACCATATTCTCTCCATCAAAGACTCCCTCAACTACATCTTTTGGTTTTTCTCCAGGTTGGGCTTTAGGTAGTTCTTTCAGGCGCGCATCTACTTGAGCAGTAAATTCTTTATCTCCAGAAAGTTCTTCAACAATTTGCTTTGCCGCTCTTAAGTTTGTTTCAGCTTCTTCAATTTTTTGTTTCAGAGATGTGATTTTTGGTATTTCCTTTGGCATTTGTTTGTGTTTAATTATTATTTTATTCAAATTTTTTAAGGGTATGATTATCTCTTGATTTCTCTAAAACACAATTATAATAATTCTTTTCCTTGTTTACAATCATCTTTTCTATCATCAGAAAATCACTAGGGATGATTTTATTTTTCATATTCTGAATATTGTCTAAATCGAACCACTCTAATTTGCCTTCCACACCATTCGTTATTTTAGTAGTCTTTGGTTCCAGTTCACAGAGATGGAGTAAAAAATGATTGGTGATTTTTCCATCTTCAATTAGGTGTTCTGAAACAATTCCTACATAACTTTTAAACTCTGCTTTTATTTTTGATTCTTCGTATATTTCTCGAGTTGCCGCCTCAGAAAGATGTTCATCTTTTTCTATTTTCCCACCCGGTAATCCTAAAAGTCCCACGTAATCCCCTTTCACTCTTTTAATAAGAAGAATTTTGTTGTCTTTGATTAGAGCAGAAATAACGACTGCTAATGGTAATTCTAATTCTTTCATAGTTACTAGTTTTTCTATTTGTTGTTACATGTTTTGCTTGATTATTATAGCATCAAATCTTATACCTCTCAATAAACTTCTTTTTAAACTCCTCAAATCTATCTTTTTTAATTGACTCCCGAATATCCTTCATTAGACTCAAAATAAAGTGAAGGTTATGCAAGGTGGTTAGACGAATTCCCAAAATTTCGTTTGTCATCAGAAGATGCCTGAGATAACCGCAGCTATAGTTTTTACAAGCATAACACTGACAGCCCTTTTCAATTGGATCTTTGTCTATTTTAAAACCTGCATTCTTAAGATTTACTCTGCCATCTTTGGTATAAACTGCCCCATTTCTCGCGATCCTAGTGGGTAGCACGCAATCAAAAGTATCCATTCCCCTAGAAACGGATCCTAGAATCTCCAAGGGCGAGCCGACGCCAAGAAGGTGGCGCGGTTTGTCTTGAGGCAAAAGCGGCTCAACTACATCGAGGACTTCATACATTTTACTTGGCGGCTCTCCCACCGAAACTCCCCCAATTGCAATCCCAGGCAGGTCTAGCCCAACAATGAATTTAGCGGACTGCTTTCTTAAGTCTGAATAAGTACTACCTTGGATAATTCCATAGAGGAATTGTTTATTACCCTCTTCCCAATATTTTTTACAATCTTCTGCCCAAAGATGAGTACGTTCCATTGCTTCTTTTGCTAACTTTTTGCTACAAGGATAGGGAGCACATTGATCAAAACTCATGATTAAATCAGCACCTAAATTCTCTTGGATCTCAATCACTTTTTTGGGAGTAAAGAAATGTTTTGAGCCATTAACATGGGATTGAAACTCCATCCCCTTATTAGTAATTTTGTTCAACTTCGCTAAACTAAAAACCTGAAACCCTCCGCTATCTGTCATAATCGGTCTCTTCCAATTCATCATTTTATGTAGCCCGCCAAGTTTTTTGACTACTTGATCACCGGGCTGAAGATAAAGATGATAGGCATTTGCAAGAACTACTTGCGTCCCTAGACTTTCTAATTCCTCGGGGGTGATGGTCCTTACTGTTGCCAGCGTTCCCACCGGTAAAAAAGCAGGGGTATAAATAATCCCGTGGGGAGTCGTCAAAACTCCCAGACGGGCTCTGGTCTGTTTATCTTGCTTAATAACTTCAAATTGGAAGGATTTTTCCTTTGACATTGACTTTAAAAGAAAGAGATGCTAGATTAACTCCTTAAGGAACGTATCCCTTTTAAAAATTTACTACGGAGGAACCGGTATGGAAGATAAGATTAAATCCCACACTAAGCGGGAGCTTTTCCTCTGCGACAAGGGAGCATCAATCATTCTCATTTTTGCCTTCTTATGCGCAATCGGCGGGGACAACCTTGTCCAGAGTCTTACCTCTTCTACCAAAATATCAACACTCAGTTCAATCCTGCCTTTAGTTCTACTATTCGCCCAGGTCATCACCGGCTGGTTAATATTCTATTCCCAAAGAGGGAGAGACCAAGTAATAAAAGGATTCTGGACTGCCGTCATCGTCATACTCGCTACTACCATTCCTTTCCTCTATCTCAGCTGGCGGGTAGATTACTAACTCTCTCGACAAAATAACCCCCTAAAACAATCATTGTCTAAGGGGGTTTTTTTATTCTTTAAAAAAGAACAGTTTATTTCAACTCTGCCTTTCCACCCGCGTCTTCAATCTTCTTCTTAATTTCCTCCGCTTCTTCTTTCTTTGCTTTCTCTTTAACTACTTTCGGTGCACCATCAACAATGTCTTTTGCTTCTTTCAAACCCTTGCCTGTAATATCACGGACAACTTTGATCACCGCAATTTTCTGATCACCTGCTTCAGTCAATTCAATATCAAATTCACTTTTCTCTTCTTTACCACCTTGAGCTTCACCTCCTGCCGCACCCGCTTGAGCAACTGCAACCGGGGCAGCTGCTGAGACGCCAAAACGATCCTCAAGCGCTTTCACTAACTCCGAAAGTTCCAAGACGCTCATTTTCTCAATTTCTTCTACAAGTTCTTTGAACTTTGTCGGGACTTTCTTCTTGGGTTTCTCCTTCTTGGGTTCTTCTTTCTTCGGCGCTTCTTTTTTCGCTTCAACTTTTGGTGCTTCGGGCTTGGGAGATTCCTCCTTCTTGGGCTCCTCCTTTTTGGCCTCCATTTGGGGTTTTTCCTCGGGTTTAGCTTCAGGTTTTTTTTGCTCCTCTTTTGGAACTTCTGCTTTCTTTTCTTCTGCCATGGTTAACTCCTATTTAAATTAATTAATAACAATTGTCATTGCGAGCCCTCGCGTAAGCGGGGCGAAGCAATCCCGTGAGGGTTTAGAATAGTTCCTAAATCCTAACGGGATTGCCACGTCCCCCGCCATTCGGCGGGGTCCTCGCAATGACACCTCACTTACCTTCTTTAATTTGGTTTAAGGCATTAATAAGTCCTGTCATATTCCCGCGTAAAACATTCACAAATCCAGAAACTGGGGCATTGATAACATAGACAAACCTCGCTAACAACTCCTCATGCGATGGAAGTTTTGCCAATTCTTCGATGACGTCCTTCTCTACATATTTCCCTTCAAAAAATCCACCCAGAATTTCTGGAAGTTCATTTTCTTTGGAAAAATCTTTGATAATTTTAGAGGGTGCAACTTCATCTTTGTAGCCAAAAGAAATTGCCAAAGGACCTTTGAAAATTTCCTCTGGACATTCCAACTGTTTTTCTTTTAAGGCAATTTTAAAAAGACGATTCTTGGCAATTGCAAAATCAGCATCTTTTTCTTTTAACTTCTTTCTAAGTTCTTGAATTTGAGGAACTGAAATTCCGCGGTAATTTACCAAAACCGCCGCTTTCATCTTCCCCAAGCGCTCACTTAAATCCTTAACTAGTGCCTCTTTTTGCTTACGTGTCTTTGCCATTTTGGATATAAAAAATCTGCCTCGCCCAAGACAGAATTCAAGGATTAAAACTCTTTCTTCTTGCCTCGGTAGGACTTAATGAAATGCCTACTGTCTTAAGCTAGATCTAGTATAACAAGATAAAATTTTTTGTCAAATGAAAAACCGGCGATTCAATCCGCCGGTTAATCGGTTTTTACGAGGTCCTAGACTCTCCTCGATGAAGAAAAGATATCTTCGCCCATGTCTCGGCCGCAGTAGCGCATACCTTCTCCGCACTGTTCTGTTGTATAACAAGCCGGTGCAAAGAGATCGCCGAGCTCCGGTCGTCCTGCTGCCTCAAACCGAGGTATGAGAGCAAGCCGCAACTTCCTTGCCAGCTCCCAAATACTCGACTGAGCACAGAAGCAGGTTCGTTTCCCCTGCTCGTGGATCACGGCATTGAAGGATCCTGATTTCTCGAAAACCACTACTGCACCATACAGCGTAAGGACCCGAGCAAGGTTCTGAGGAATCCACTGGGAGATCTCAATCCACTGATTCCCGAACTCCTCCAGTTCTTTCTCCAAACCCAATGCCCTAACAATCGGCGGGCAATAGATACCGCCCGTAAACTCGGGTTGGCCCCGGAGAACCATGCGATGCCGCTGATCCTGTCCCCAATCGATTAAAGACATCTCCACCCGGGTTTTGATATGGTGGATACTGTTTTCCATGAGATCGGGCTCGAAGTGAAGACGATCAACAGGGTGAAGTTGATCACCGGTAGGGATGACGATCTTGCCGATGCCATCTACCGCGATAAGCTTCAGTTTCGGCTGATATTGAATGAAGGCTCCCGTGAGTTCATTCGGGTTAAGGAAATCCAAGCCGTCATTCTCACTCTTTTTACTAAAAGCAAACCGCAGTGTCGGATCATGCTTTAGAACCAAGCGAGCCATTCTTCCGACAACATATTTCATCGGCTCATCCCATGCTACCTGGTGCAAAGCGATCAAAGTTGAGAGGTTGAGCGTGTGATCGAATGCGGTGGGGAAAACAATCGGAATTACAACCCGCAGTTGCTCCTGGGCAAATCTCTTTGCGTTCGCCCTGATGTACTTATCGGATGCACGAGGCCGGTCTTTCCGAATGTATTCTTCGGAAATTGCCGTCGCCTCGTCAATGTGTGACCGGAAAAGACCAATGCATCCCTCGACGTACCTTTGGATTCTCTGCTGTTTCCTTTCCGAAATCTCAGGCCAAAAGTAGTTAATGTATCTCAAAATCCTCTTAACGGCGCGAGGATCTCGAAACATGTCGATGCAATAGCGCCCGGATCGCTGACAGGAAGAGAGAAACTGATGGACGAGGTGGAAACCGAAGCTGATGTTACCGACAGAGATTCCTCCAACGTGGAAGGTGTAAAAAACGCTCTGTAGTGGAGTAGCATGGCCGACATCGTAAAGCCTTTTTTTGATGTCGATTCTTTTACCCCACTTAGGCTCTTTACCGTCGTAGCAGGTCTTCGCGCCGTGGGAAATTAAGTTAGCCGGCAATTTATTAGGCG
>SOKK01000078.1 GCA_004374725.1 Patescibacteria group bacterium
CTTTGCCTCCTTTGGAATCATCAAAGTCAAAATCCCATTCCTAAACGTCGCACTTGCATTCTCCGTATCCGCTGCGACGGGTAAAACAATTGAACGGGAAAATGTTCCCCAGTAGCATTCTTGATAGTAGTAATTTTCCTTCGTAATTGTTTTATCTGACTTTCTTTCACCCTTAATTGTCACCACGTCTTCAGCAATTGAAACCTCAATTTCCTCTGGTTTCACCCCTGCAATTGGAGCTTTAATTACAATCTCCGAAGGAGTCTGATAGACATCTACTGCCAATTGACCCTCATAGTCCGAAAACCAATCCTCGTCTCCTTTCTTTGATTTATCATCATCTTCATCACTACTGAAAAGCTTGTGTTTCTTATTTTCCGAGACCTCTTTAATGCTTTTTGGGGTTTTATTAACAGCAATCATATTAAATAACCCTCCTTAAATAAAAATAAGATCTAAACATTCCCCCTTGAGCAGCTCCATTGTATAACAAAGTCCTCCAAAAAGCAAGAAATCGGGCAATAGAACAAAGATATTGCTCAGACCTCAAGGTTTAGGGCTCGATTGAGAAGCTTATCCGCCTCATTATTCTCTAAGCGTTCAACATGAGAGAACTGAATCTTAGGAAATTTCCTTGCAAGTTCCTGGGCTTCCTTAAAAAGCAGTTTCAACCCTTCATTCTTCACTTTAAAATCACCCTCCATTTGTCCCACCAAAAGCTCACTGTCCAAAAAACATTCCAATTCATCAGGAGAAAATTCCAGTGCTACTTTAAGCCCCGTGATCAATCCTTGATACTCCGCCTGATTATTTGTGAGCTCACCCAAATACTTCCCTTCTTTTTTCAAAACAACTCCCGCACTATTTTTTAAGACATATCCAAAAGCAGCAGGACCTGGGTTCCCGCGCGAACCACCGTCTGAATAGAGAGAAAGTTTTGCCATTTTGTTTGAAAAGATTAATTCTTTAACCACCGCCATTATAACATAGCAGTTAGTAGTTGGTAGTTAAAAGTTAATAGTTGCTTATTTAAAAAACTATTAACTATTCACTATTAACTATTTCATGCTACAATAAAACCAGACAAATACTTCCTAAACTAAGCCTATGCCATCACCAACACCACCCCAACCTGGGCCTCCATCACCCAATCCGCCCCAAAAAAATCCCGCGAAGCGGGACCCCAGTGCGCGGGGGAAAAGCAACACCACCTTAATCGTAGTTCTAGTCATTATCGGAATTCTTATCGTGGTCGGAATCGGCAGCTGTATTGCCTGCCGCTACTGCGCGAGTAAAGTAGTAGAAGAAGCCGCAGAACAGGCCACTGGCTTGGAAATTGATTCCAGTGAAGAAGGCACGACGATCAAAAGCAAAGAAGGTGATGCCGAAATCAGTACTAAAACGGGAGAAATCCCCGAAGGATTCCCTGAATCCCTCCCAACTTATGGAAATGCCAAGGTGGAAAATGGCAGCTTTTACAAGAGTGGGGGAGAAACCATCTACAGTGTCGTGATGAACACCGAGGACGACTACTATCCAGTTAAAGAATTCTTTCAGTCTGAACTCAAAGCAAATTGGCCCCCCGTCAGCACCAATGAATCCTCAAGTGGCGGGAGAACAGGAACTACTTTCACTTTCAACACTGAAACGGATCCAGGCTCCGGATTCATCTCAATCACTGAGGAAGATGACAAGACCACAATCTCTTACTCAATTACAATGAAAGACTAAGAAAACAGAACAGTCTTCCTTGATTAAGAAATTAAAAACAGGTAGAACAATGCTCTGCCTGTTTTTAATTTTCTAATAAAAATTATATATTTTACATTATTCCTCCTGTTGATAACTCAAACCAAATTCTAAGTGACGGAGATAGTAAGCACAAACAACCTATCAACAAGCAACTCTCACTTATCCCCTTGCTGTAAACATCCTCTTTTGCTAATATTTAGCTGCTGTACACAACGACTTCCTTGTCAGTAGCAAATCTTCAGGAAGAATCTGCTTTTTTTACGGGGGAAGTTTTTATTAACCCTAACTGCAGAGAGAAACCAAGCATGACTCAAGACAAAGAAAAGTTATGGCAAGCGGTCCTAGGAGAACTAGAAGTTACTCTCAGTAAGGCAAATTTTACGACTTGGTTTAAAGACACTTTTATTGTTGCCGACAAGGACGAAAAACTCACAATTGGCGTTCCAAACGCCTTTACTCGTGAGTGGCTAAAAAACAAGTATCATTCTCAAATTATTGAAGCGTTCAAGAATATAACCAAACAGAATACCAGGGATGTAATTTACGAAGTTGCTAACTTAAAAGACTTTCAAAAAACTGATAAACCATCCGGCAAGACCACTAAAAAAGTCACCTCCAAGCTACAAGGAAAAATCTCTCCCGAACTCACTACTCAAACTTCATCTAGGGATTTTGGCCTTAATCCCCGCTATACTTTTGAAAATTTTGTTGTGGGAAACAACAATCGTCTTGCCCATGCTGCTTGTTTGGCAGTCAGTAAAACGCCAGGTGAAATCTACAATCCACTTTTTATTTACGGAGGAGTAGGTTTAGGCAAAACCCACCTCCTACAAGCAATTGGTAATCAAATCAAAAAAACCAACCTTAATAAAAAAGTTGTTTATACCACCTCAGAGAAATTTATGAATGAGATGATCAGTGCGATCCGTGGAAGGTCCATGAATAAGTTCAAGGACCGCTATAGAAAAGTTGATGTTTTAATCATTGATGATATTCAATTTCTAGCAGGCAAAGAGAGTACTCAAGAGGAATTTTTTCATACTTTTAACAGTTTATACGAAGCAAATAAACAAATCATTGTCTCAAGCGACCGGCCACCTAAAGCAATTCCTACCTTAGAAAATCGCTTGCGCTCGCGCTTTGAAGGAGGAATGATTGCTGACATTCAGCCACCTGATTTTGAAATGCGAGTAGCAATCCTTAAGGAAAAGGCCCACGAGAAAGAATTCTCTGTCCCTAAAGAAGTAATTGAATACATTGCAAAAAGCATCCAACAGAATATCCGTGAACTAGAGGGCGCACTTACTCGCATCATGGCCTACTGTGAGTTAAATAACTCCAAGCCTACTATTGAATCAACCGCAAATATCCTCGGAAATATCCTTACCAATCCTAAACGACGACACATTACTGCCAAACAAATTGCGAACACAATTGCATCCTTTTATAACATTAAAATGAGTGATCTCACTGGTCACTCCCGCAAGCGCGAAGTTACCTATCCAAGACAAGTTGCAATGTACTTAATGCGTGAAGAGATTCGACTTTCCTACCCTCGGATTGGAGAAGAGCTAGGAGGAAGAGACCATACTACCGTGATTCATGCTTGGGATAAAATCAATAAAAACATCACTGAGAATGAAAATTTAAATCACGAAGTTAATCTAATCAAAGAACGACTTTACATGCCATAGGAATATGTAGGATGAGGTATGAGGAGTTGCACTCCGCATATTCCATCCTACATTCTACATTTTATTTTCTATGTTGATAATGAGTAGACTAGTGGTGGAAAACAATCGAAAAATAAACACTAAACAGTGGACAAAAGGAAAGGTTGTCCCCTCTTGCAAAATAATTTTCCCCATCTTTACTTAAAACTCCCAACCTAATCAACAAAAAAATCACAGTTTTCACACTATTTATTCACCTAAATTTTATCTACTCAACAGTATATTTCTACTTTATCCCCTAAACTTACAGTTACTATTACTATTTCTTCTAATTTTATTAATAAGAACTTAACTAATTTAGTAAGGAGCAAAAATGAAACTCTCATGTCTCCAAGAAAATTTAGCTAAAGGATTAAATGCAGTCGGAAAGGTTGTAGGTACTCAAACTGATCTTCCTATTCTTTCTAATATTTTAGTTAAAACTGATGAAGGAAGGTTAAAACTATCCGCGACTAATCTTGAGATTGGAGTAAATTTTTGGGTTGGAGCAAAAATTGAAAAGGAGGGTTTAGTAACGGTTCCAGCAAAAATTCTTGTTGACTACATAAACTCTCTCCCAAATAAAAAAGTCAATCTCTCTTTAGAAAAGAACGTTTTGAAGTTAAGTTGCGAGGGAAATAGAGCAAGTATTAATGGAATTTCTGCTGAGGAGTTTCCTTTAATCCCCGAAGTGAAGCCTGAAATCTCATTTAAGTTAAAGTCAGAAATTCTGAAAGAAATTATTCCTGAGGCAACCGTTGCTGCTGCTCTTGATGAATCCCGCCCTGTACTTACAGGAGTTTGTCTAAAAATAAGAGGTGATCAGTTAAAGCTTGCTGCAACTGATAGTTACCGTCTTGCCGAGCGTACTATTACTCTCCCAGGCAAGGCTAAAAAGGAGATAACTGCTGTGATTCCCTCAACTACCCTCAAAGAGCTTTTAAGGATTATCATTGGAGATCCCGAGATTAGAGAAGTTAATTGTTTAGTTGGCAGGGATCAAATAATGTTTGATCTTGGGGAGGGAAACCTTGTTTCTCGTTTAATCGACGGCAAGTTCCCAAGTTATGAACAGATTGTTCCTGAAAGTAATAAAACCAAGGCCAAGATTAAGATTGAGGACTTTGTGAAGGCGATTAGGACTGGGATGGTCTTCAGTCGCGATGCGGCAAATAATGTAAAGTTAAGTGTAAAGAAGACAGGGGAGATTGAGATTAAGTCTACGGCAGTGCAAGTTGGAGAAAACGTTTCGGTGATTAAGTCAAAGGTGGAGGGAGAAGGTGGCGAGATTTCCTTTAATTCAAAATATCTTTTAGATGGTCTGGCGAGTATTCCCGGAGAGGAAGTAACTTTGGAACTTAATGACAAGTTAAATCCAGGGGTTTTGAAACCAGTAGTAGAAAAGAAATACTTTTATATTATTATGCCGTTGAGGAGTTAGAGAAACTATGGAATTAGAGGATCTATTACAGTTTATTGATAAAGAGGACAAAAGACTTAAGGAGTATTATGAGGATTCTGATAATCAAAAAACAACTTTGGTTCGAAGTACGAAGTTGGCTGAGGAGGTTGGAGAGCTTTGTGGTGAGGTTTTGGCTCATAACTCTCTTCAGAGAAAGGAAAAGTCTAAGAGACATAACTCTGAAGAATTATCAGAGGAGTTTGCTGATGTGATTATTGTTACCTTGCTTCTTGCGAAAACAATGAATATTAATATTAGAGAATCTCTACGAAAGAAAATTGAAAAAGTTGACAAAAGATATTAATAGATAAGAAAGTAGAGAGTTTCTTGATCTTGAGAGGATAGGCTTATGCATCTAACTTCCCTAAAATTAAAAAACTTCCGTAATTACAAGGAGGCTTT
>SOKK01000045.1 GCA_004374725.1 Patescibacteria group bacterium
GAAAAGGCCGGAGTTAAGCCAAAAATAAAGACAAAAAGAAAAACCAAGCAAGACAAAAGAAGTCTCTTGGTTCTTTGAAAAAGCTTTTTTGGGGTTAAAAGAAGCATTTTATGATGGGGAAATATCAGAAAAACCTCGGTTCCCCCCTCACTGTAAGGCTCCTTCCTATAATCAAAAAATCCCTTCCTTCTTATTAATCTTACCAAAAATAGTCGTTTCTGTCAAGATAGACAAGCAAAATTCTTGACAAGAGAGAAATGATGTGCTAAGCTGAATTACCAACGTGGCGTACATGCTCTATATGTAAGTTCACCCTCCAAAAACAGGGTGAAGGAGGGTAACACTGGCAACCTATCCGCCCTTACTTACAAAAAATAGCACTAAAAACAAGGTGCTGTTTTTTGTCATATATAAGTAGAACAATGTTCTACTCTGGACAGCCCGCGAGCTGTTCCTACACTTTCAGGTGCTGTCTGATCGCGAGTAAACTACTTAAGGTTCCAATTAAAATCCCGGTTATGAATTGAAATACTCCCAAGATAAATATACTATACCAAAACGAGCTGATCAGTCCTAAATTCTCCCCGCCCAAATAATTTAAGACACGCGGAGAAAGATAATAAACCAAGGGAACAATAACCAAGAAAGAAATTAACATTGCAAAGATTCCGTACATCACTCCCTCCAAGACAAATGGCCAACGAATATACCAATTACTTGCGCCAACAAGTTTCATAATCTCAATTTCCTCCCGGCGGGTGTAGATCGTAACCCGAATGGAGTTGAAAACTACCAAAAGCGCGATTACAATAAAGCCCAAACTAACGCCTAATCCCGTTCTGCGCATAAAAGTAGTAATACTTACTAAACGATCAATTTTAGTCTTATTCTGATAATAACTAATTCCATCTTCCGCGATCAGCAATTTATAAAAAGGATCTTCCAGAGCCTGAGTAATTAATTCATACTGTTCAGGATTCTCCGCTTTGATCTCCAAACTCGCCGGCAAAGGATTGTCATCACCCTTTAAAGAATCTAAAACTAAAGCATCATCTTGATGTTCTGCTTTAAATCTTTCTAACGCCTGCTCTCTCGAAACATATTCAACACCCTTCACCTCCGAGAGATTTTCCAATCTTCCCTTGACCATTAGAATTTCTTTTTCAGAAACAGAAGTTTTAAAATAAACACTAACATCAATTTTATCTTGGATGGAATCCAGAGCAATATTTCCTAAAAAACTTAAGATCACCAAAGCACTAATTACAAGCAGGGTAAGAGTTACAATCATAGTGGTTGTTAAACTAAGCCAGCTATTACGCCAGAAATTTACAAACCCCATCTTTATAACTCGATTTAGTGTTGTAAAAAACATTAAAACTAATGAATAATGCAAAATGACTAATGAATAATTTAACCCAAGCTAATTAATCATTATTCATTACTCATTAATCATTATTCATTACCTTCCCCATTCCCTTGCACCCCTTACATACCAATCACCAATTTCTAAGAAACGATCAGAAGGAGTCGCAATCATGCCTGTTTCAACTCCCCTCACCTTAGAGTTAATCAGGTAATTCTTAGTCGGATTGACAAGAAAGACAGCTGGAATCTCCCGCTTGAAAATCCCAAAGAGATCTTGATATCCCCGAGCTTGCTGTTTGGTACTAACTATCTGACGAGCAAACTCTAAGATACTGTCAGCCTCTTTATTACTAAAAAGCGCAAGATTTAAGCCAGGATCACTAATTTGAGTAGAATGCCAAAAAGGATAGAGATCCGAATCTGGTCCTAAATTCTCTCCAAAAAGCAATGCCTGGTACTCACGCGGACGGATTTGCTCCTGTTGCAAAGTACCCATCGTATAAATCTGCAACTTCACCTTTATACCAATTTTTTCCCAATCCTTCCTCAGCATCTCCGCAACCTGTACAAACTCTTCTTGATCACTGGTTGCCAATGTAAAATGCAACTCCCTGCGATTTTTCTTCCTCAATTTAGTCTTCTTATCTATTACCCACCCCGCCTGGTCAAGAGTTTTCTCTGCTTTCTTTACATTATAAACATCACTTGCAAATGATTTTTTGAATCCTGGCAGGTGAGCGAGAATTGGAGATTGGATCAGGTGAGCTTCATTCAAAAAGACTATTTCAATAATTCTCTTGCGATTTACCCCGTAGTTAAGCGCTTTTCTGACACCTGAATTTTCCAGGATGTCACTCTTTTGTTGGTTAAAAAAGACCGCTAAATACTGAGGGGTACCAAAGTAATATTCTCTAAAATTTGCTTCTTGGATTAGCTGTCTTCCTTCCTCACCTTTCAAGTTAAGGGTTCCTTCAATCTCTTTTTTACTCAAAGCCAATTTCAGCTTCTCTAGTGTAGGGTAAAATTTCAAAGTTAAATCCTCAAGCCAAACAGTTTTACCACGGTATTGATCAAACCGCCCCAAACGTACAATTTCCATTCCCTCATCTTCCTTGGCTTGCAGTTCTTTAAAATAATATTGTCCGGCACCAACTGGATTAAGGTTATACTCTGCTGTAAGTATTTTTTTAGGCTCAATTTTCTCCCAAATATGTTTTGGTAAAATTCCTAAAGTAGTGTTAGAAAGAAAATCATTATAAGGATCTTTGAGGCGGAAGCGAACGGTTTTTTTATTCACCTTCCTTACCTCAACGTTATTCCAGCTGGCCTTCAAAGTTCCTGGATAGTCTGGATGTTGAATTAATTTGACTGTGAAAACTATATCCTCAGCAGTTAAGGGTTTGCCATCATGCCAGAAAAGATTGTCCTTTAGCGAAAAAGTATAGACTCGTTTTTCTTTATCTACCTTCCAACTCTTTGCCAGTTCTCCTTGGATTTCACGACTATGATTGTATTTGGTTAACCCAGCAAAAACCAAAGCACATAAATCTCGATCTGCATCATTGGTCTGACACAACAAGGGGTTAATATATTTGGGGCTCCCAACAACCCCCTCTGAGTAACTACCACCAACCCTTGGCACAACATGAGAATGATTAAAATAAAACCTAAGTCCCAGCCCCATTGTTGAAATCAAAACCAACCACAATAAAACAGTGATGATAATCTTATCATGTCTTTTTAGAACATAAGGCAACAAAAAGAAATAACGCCGATAAAGCTTGAGATGATCCAAAATCTTACTAAAAAAAGACCCTTTTTCTTTGCGCCTCAGTTTAGTTTTAAGTCCTCTTTTCATAAATAGAATAAAGCTTGCCCGCCAAAGCTCCGCCTGTCTGCCGGTAGGCAGGCAACACTCGCTTCGCGTAGCGAGCAGGGTATAGATAAGCAAACTATTTTGCTTTTACTTGATTCTTAAGACAACGAGTGCAGATCAAAACGCGCTCTTTCTTCCCAGAAAGGTCTATGGTTGTTTTTGTTAAGTTTGGTTTAAAGCGTCTTTTTGTTTTGCGGAGAGAGTGACTAACATTATGTCCTGTTTCAACTCCCTTACCACAAACCGCACAACATTTTCCCATGATTCAGTTTTACTTTATTTTATCCTTGACTCTTAAGTAAAAACTAAGTATAATGAATTACAACAAACTACTTTACTATAAAAAAGCATTCATCCCCCAAACCCTGAGCGCAGTCAAAGGGGCAGGGGGATAGAAAGAGCTAATAACTTCTTGCTTTTTTTCTTCCCTAGCAGGCTTTAGAATATCACCAAAAAAGGCAAAAGTCAAAAGTCAAAAGGCAAAAGTAGACGTAAAAAATAAAATTTTTACCTTTTTACTTCACTTTTACTTTTTTACCTTTGCCTTCTGATTTTATGCTACAGTATCTTTTCGCAAATCCACTCTTCTTTATCGGCTGGTTAATCGCATTAGTAATTGGAATTACGATCCACGAGTTTGCTCATGCCTACACCGCTTACCGCCTGGGAGATTCGACTGCTAAAATGGCTGGACGAGTAACCTTCAACCCAATTGCTCACATGGACCCCCTGGGAACCTTGATGCTTTTTCTAGCAGGTTTTGGCTGGGGCAAACCAGTTCCTGTCAATCCGTTCCAGCTAAGACACGGAAGATGGGGACAAGTATTGGTCTCACTGTCAGGTCCTTTAAGTAATGTTATCGCCGCGGCAATCTTTGCTTTGCCTTTAAGAATTTTAATTACTGCTAATGTTGAAACTCCGGCTATTGTCATCCAGGTCCTCCAAGCAATTATTGAGCTAAACTTAATCCTTGCAATTTTCAATCTAATCCCCATTCCTCCTCTAGATGGCTCTAGGATTTTAACTGCCTTGGCCCCAAGAGCTTTCTCCGGTGTCATGGCAGAAATTGAACGGATTGGCCCTTTTGTTCTCTTGGGAATCATTGTCCTCACAATCGTTATGAACATTCCCCTCTTCAGCCGCATTATCCTACCTTTAGTAAGCAAGATTGAATATTTCTTCGTTTTTTGGCCATCCTAGATGTCATTGCGAGGAGTGAACGAAGTGAGCGACGCGGCAATCCCGTTGGGACATAGATAGTCTATATCCTCACGAGATTGCTTCGTCCCGCTTTCGCGGGACTCGCAATGACGATAAACTGGGGGTGTTTGGTTTCGACAGAAGTTTCTGTAAATTGAAAATGCAAGTCGAGTTTGTTAGTTTACTCGTAAATCCAACTAACAACCTGTAAGTGCAAATACACTTGCTAGCAAGGTGAAAGGACTTTTCCAAGTTCCTAATCTTGCGCCAGTCGTTGCTTAAATTTTAAGCGATGACCGTCTTTCTTTTTGTGCCCGGCAAAAAGGTCAAGACGCCATACCTCGGGCTCGGTAATTAATCTGCTTGGGCTAATTACTTAAATATTTCAAGCTAGAATTAAAAGTTTTTTACTTGTTTCAAGCTTTTAATTCGAAATCTTTAAACAAGTTAAGCTTGTAGAAATTTTTAGTTTGCTCTTCTGGACGGGAGTTCGATTCTCCCCACCTCCACCATATCTGCCTTCGGCGGAAAGTTAAAAGTCAAAAATCAAAAAGCAAAACAGACCAAGCTACCTTGACTATTGTCAGTCAGGATGGCTTAGTCTGTTTTTAGTCAAATAGAAAGCCCCTTCCGAAAAAGGGGCTTTATTTCTTGATTCCCTTAAGAAGCACTAGGCAGGCATGTCAGTAACAAGTTCAAGTAAGACCCAGCAGACCCGAACTGCTCGAACCTTACCACC
>SOKK01000017.1 GCA_004374725.1 Patescibacteria group bacterium
CCCTGGGGCACATGCATCGTTTTCAAGAGCTATCTAAAGACCCTCTTGCTATCTACCCAGGGAGTCTAGAAAAAGTCGATTTTGGCGAGAAAAACCAAGAAAAAGGCTTTGTAATTATCAACCTGCCTCAGAAAAAGGACAAGGAAGGGATTGGTAAGTCAATCAAACCAACTACCTTTAAATTCAATTCTACTTCCAAGCGACGGTTCCTAGAGCTGGAATTTGATCTTGATGAATTAAAAGATCCCAATGAGTTTCTAACAAAGATTGAAGAACAAAAAACCAAACTAGATGACGCAATTGTTAGAATAGTTCTTACTGGAGCAAAAGCTACCTTAAATCAACTTGATCATTCACGCCTAAAAGAGCTTTTGAGTTCAACTTACTATTATGCCACTCACACAGAATTTACTGACAAAAAGAAAACTCGTTCCGAATTAACTGTGGAGGTAACTCCCCTTAAAGCACTGGAAGAATATTTGAAATTAACTAAAGTTCCTAAAAATAAAATTGATAATTTAAAAAAACAGGCTCAAGAATTAATGAAAGAGGTAGAGGAATAAATGCTTCCGCTCTCAATCAAAATCAAAAATTTCATGTCTTACGGGGAACGCGAAGAGGCCCTTGATTTTAACAAATTTGAAATTGCCTCCTTAACTGGACCGAATGGAGCAGGGAAATCTTCACTCCTAGAAGCAATCACCTGGGCATTATGGGGAAAAGCACGGGTATCAGATGATGAGGAGTTAGTCCATAACAGACAAGGAGAAATGGAAGTAGAAATAGAGTTCTTGGTGAACGAGAGGAAATTCCGCATCTTGCGCAAGCGTACCCCCAAAAGTTCAACTTTGCGTCTTGAGCGTTTTGAAAAAGACGAATTTTATGATATTTCAGAAGACTCTGTCCGAGAAACCCAGGAAAAACTAACCACAGAGATCCTTAAGATGCCCTATGAGGTTTTTATTAACTCCGCTTTCCTGCGCCAAGGCCGAGCAGATGAATTTACTGTCAAAAGCCCTGCAAAACGCAAAGAGATTTTAGGAGAAATCTTGGGGCTCTCTTACTATGAGGAGCTTGTGAAAATTGCACGTCTTAAACTAAGAGACAATCAAACCAAACAGCAATCCTTAGAAACACTGCTTTCAGAGTATTCTGATGAAGCTGAGAAAGAAAAAGACTATCAAGCAGAAGACCAAAAGTTAACTGAAGAGATTAAGAGTACTGATCAAAGAAGAGAAAAAGTGAAAGAAGATTTTGAAAGATCTCAAGAAAAACAAACCAAGCTTCTTGCTGAACATGAAGCTCTGAAAGAAAAACGAGAACGGATTAAATCCTTAGAAGAAGAAATCGCCTTAAATCAAAAACGTCTTGCTAAGATTGAGGAAAACATTGAAAAATACCAAGCCGTTATCTATGAAGACAAAGAAATTGAGGAAAACTACCGCAAGTGGGGAGAGCACGATAAAGAAAACAAAGAACTAACTAAGAAACTAGAAGAACAGCGTAAACTAGAAAACAAAAGAAGCGAGATTGAGAATCGGATCAATGCTGAAAAACGCAAACTGGAAGTCGAAAAAGGTCAACTGGAAGCCAGAATTGACGAGATTAAAAAGGAGATTAAAACTTCCCCCGAACTAAAAAAGGAACTTGAGAAAGCCCAAACTGAACTCAATAAACTAAACCAAACTGAAGAATCAAAAACCGGACTAGAGAAGAAAGTCCACCAACTCAAAGAAGAAATTGCTGGCTTGAAAAACAAAAACGAAGCAATTAAAGAACAAGGAGAGGATACAAAAGAAAAACTAGGGTTAATTGAAGAAGCAGAATCCAATTGTCCTTTGTGTAAGCAGAGTTTAACCGATAAACATCGCGAAGATGTCAAGCTAGAAATTGAGAAGGAGTTAGAAAATAGGAGAAAGAAATGGCTCCAGAACAACCAAGCAATTGAAAGCAAACAAAAAGAAATTGAAAAAACTGAAGTAGAAATTAATAATCTTAGGCGAACTCTCCTTGGTAAATCTGCAGTAGAACAGAAGATTGGCGAAGTTGAGAACCAGCTTAAGCAGATCAAAGAAAAAACTACTGCCCTAGAAGAGCTTGAAAAGGAATTTAAAAAGAAAGATAGTCAGCTAGAAAAGCAAGAATTCGCGCCTTTGGACCAAGAGATGCTTAAGAAAATTGTTGACCAGATCAAGAAAGTTGACTATGATCCTGAAATTCACCAAAGAGTCCAAGGAGAGCTAGAAAGATTACAACCGTTCGTTGAAAGAAAGCACCGTCTTGATAATGCTCGCGAGAACTTGAAGCGCTATCAAGAAGAGAAAAAGAGTTTTGAAGAAGCGATTAAAAAGAAGCAAGACGAACAGACAAAATTAATCAAACAAGAAGAAAAAACGACTTTCAACCTCAAAGATCTCAACCAAATTAATGATTTAATTAGTGAGCTCAAGGATCAGTTAGACAAAATAGACAAATCACTTCTAGAACTAAGAGAAAAACAGGCAACTCTCAAAGAAAAAATCAAGCAGTCCCAGAAGATTAAAGAAGGACTTAAGAAAAAGGGAGATGAATTAAAGAAACTGAAAGAAGAAGCAACGAATCTCAAGATGCTTGAAGGCGCCTTTGGTAAAAATGGGATTCAAGCAATGATTATTGAAAATGCAATCCCCGAAATTGAAAATGAGGCAAATCTAATCCTAGACCGGATGACAGATGGGCAAATGAAGGTGGAGTTGGAAACCCAAAAAGCGAAGAAAACTGGCGGCAGCAAGGAGTCATTGGAGATTAAAATCACTGATAAGCTTGGTCCTAGGGCATATGAACTCTTCAGTGGAGGAGAAGCCTTCAGGATTAACTTTGCAATCCGAATTGCACTGTCTAAACTACTTTCCAGGAGAGCAAACGCCAAGTTGCAGTTTTTAGTAATTGATGAGGGCTTCGGCACTCAAGATAGAGCAGGGAGGGAAAATCTAATTGAAGCAATCAATTCTATTCGTAAAGATTTTGATAAAATTCTCGTGGTTTCTCATCTTCCAGAAGTGAAAGAAGTTTTCCCAGTGCGGATTGAAGTAACAAAGGACGAAGTTGGCTCGCATTTGGAATTAAAGGAATAAAAAAACTCCCCGCGTTTATTCACGGGGAGTATCAGAGTTTTCTCGAGATTCGGGAGGTTCGGGACGACGAGGAGCACCAAGCAGCCACCTTAAGAGGCCTCCGCAGTGACCGTAGACTTGATTCCAAGCATACACCCGGGCATACGTGCCTCGGCCAAAAGAACCTGTAATAAGAGAATTTCCCAAGCGTCTGCGAATACCCCTAATATCCCAAAGGGCATCAACGCTTGCTGTATTTCCTTTTGTCCTTTTCTCAAGGACATTGAGTGCCTCTTCAAACTTCTCGTCCTCGAGGTGCCCCTTAACCTGACCTCGCAACTCTTCCCAGCCTGTCTCATAAACCTTAATGAGACTCCGGTAGTATCTCTTAAGCTGCCAAGTCTTTATTGCCACTAGAACCAAAAGAGCTACCGCCATGAGAAGTATAATCAAGACGGTACCCCAGTTGATCTCGTAGTTGGCCCAGCTTGCAAAGGGCTCGTAACTGATTTCGTAACCAATGATAGCCAGAACTCGATTTATAATATTCCAAAACCATTCCATTTTACGATCCTCCTTAAATTAGGGAGGTGAAAAGGAAAAGGTTTAGTTTTTTCTTTGTAAAGTTACATGTTACACCATAAGATAACATATTTAAGTTTTCATGTCAAATAAAAAGCCGCAGTAACCTAACTGCGGCGAGGATAGTATAGTGTTAAGCTTCCCTGAGTTCCCGGTACATCCTGGAAAGCTCTTGGTAGTCTTTTCCGAGGAAAAGCCGGACCAAGATTGATCTACGAAGTTCAATTTCAATCCTCTTACCGTAAGCACCGAAAAAACTATAAGTCATGCTTCTGATAAGATGGTCGCCGGGGCGGTCTCTATTAAAAAGAATGTACTTCTCGACCTCTGTCCGGATACGACTCATTTCCTCACTCTTTGAGGTCACGCTTTCAGCTAGAAGATAGATGATGAACGCAACAAAGAACGTCAAAACTAAAACAATATCCCAACGAACCTCGTAGTTGGCCCAGCTTGCAAAGGGCTCGTAGCTACCAGGGTTATAGAACAAGTTCTTGGTCAGAGACCAACTTGTCTCATAACCGATGATAGCCAGAACTCGATTTATAATATTCCAAAACCATTCCATTTTACGATCCTCCTTAGATTAGGGAGGTGAAAAGGAAAAGGTTTAGTTCTTTCTTTGTAAAGTTACATTGACACCATAAGATAGCATATTTAAGTTTTCATGTCAATTAAATCTCTCTTAAAACCAGCAATTTTAATCTTTCTGATCGCGCTTTTTTTAATCCTCACAAACATCCCTCACCTTGTGGCTTATTTTAAAACCCCTGAGGGAATGAATTTCTTTGGCACCAACGGAGGTTTCCCGGATGCAAACACCTACTTCGCAAAGATGCTAGAAGGAGAGGAAGGAAAGTGGCTCTACGAGAATAGATTTACCTCTGAGGAACACAAGGGGGCTTTTGTAAACACTTTCTATATTTCCTTGGGACACTTTGCGGAATGGTTCAATGTTTCTCTAGCTGCTATTTTCCACATTGCTAGAATCGCCTTTGGCATTGCTCTTTGTCTAGCAATCTACTTTCTAAGTAGTTTATTTTTTAAAAAGTTTGCTTGGAGAATGGTAGTTTTGGTGCTGAGCTTACTGCCACTAGGATTTGGTTGGATCTTGAGACTGGCAGGGTCTGATTTAAATCTTCCTGATGTTTATTTGGGAGAAGGGAATAGCTTTTTAAGCCTGATTCTTTATCCACATTTCACTGCCGCCGTTGCCCTGATGATAGTAACCTTTATTGCAATTATTAGGCTACTAACTAATAAAAACACCTGGCTTTGGGCAGTTATTGGGGGATTAAGTGGTTTTGGGATTGCTCTAATTCATCCTTACCCCATCATTGTTATCTGGCTTACGATCGCTTTGATTCCAATTATCTCAATTGTTAAGTTTAAGCACTTCTCGTTTCAAAATCTAACTAAACTGGGAATTGTCGCTCTAATTCCCGCACCCCTGATCATTTATCAGTTCTATGTTTTCCGCTTCCAAGAAGTTTTTAAGGACTGGGCTG